>JALORL010000233.1 GCA_025458915.1 Hydrogenophaga sp. | reverse complement strand
GCCTTGTCGGCCATTTCCTGGGTGAGGCTCTCCATCATGTAGCTGCCGGCCCAGGGGTCGACCACGTTGGTGATGTGCGTTTCTTCCTGAATGATGAGCTGGGTGTTGCGCGCAATGCGGGCACTGAACTCGGTGGGCAGTGCAATCGCCTCATCGAACGAGTTGGTATGCAGCGACTGCGTACCGCCGAACACCGCCGCCATGGCTTCGATGGTGGTGCGGACCACGTTGTTGTAAGGGTCCTGCTCGGTCAGGCTCCAGCCCGAGGTCTGGCAGTGCGTGCGCAGCATCAGGCTCTTGGGGTTCTTCGCGTTGAAGCCTTTCATGATGCGCGTCCACAGCAGACGGGCTGCGCGCATCTTGGCGATCTCCAGGTAGAAGTTCATGCCGATGGCCCAGAAGAAGCTCAGGCGCCCGGCAAATTCGTCCACGTCCATGCCCTTGGCAATGGCCGTCTTCACATACTCCTTGCCGTCGGCCAGCGTGAAGGCCAGCTCCAGCGCCTGGTTGGCGCCGGCTTCCTGCATGTGGTAGCCGCTGATGCTGATCGAGTTGAACTTCGGCATGTTCTTGGCCGTGTACTCGATGATGTCGCCGATGATTTTCATCGACGGCTCGGGCGGGTAGATGTAGGTGTTGCGGACCATGAACTCCTTGAGGATGTCGTTCTGGATGGTGCCGCTCAGCTTGTCCTGCGCCACGCCCTGCTCTTCCGCCGCCACCACGTAGCCGGCCAGGATGGGCAGAACCGCGCCGTTCATGGTCATGGATACCGACACCTTGTCCAGCGGAATCTCGTTGAACAGGATCTTCATGTCCTCAACCGAGTCGATGGCCACCCCAGCTTTGCCCACGTCGCCGGTCACGCGCGGGTGGTCGCTGTCGTAGCCTCGGTGCGTGGCCAGGTCGAAGGCCACAGACACGCCCTGCCCGCCTGCCGCCAAGGCCTTGCGGTAGAACGCATTGGACTCTTCGGCGGTGGAGAAGCCGGCGTACTGGCGAATGGTCCAGGGGCGCACCGCGTACATGGTGGCCTGCGGGCCGCGGATGTAGGGCTCGAAACCCGGCAGCGTGTTGGTGTGCGGCAGGAGGGCCGTGTCCTGGGCGGTATAGAGGGGCTTGACGGTGATGCCATCCGGCGTAACCCAGTTGAGTGCGTCCAGGTTGCCACCGGGGGCTGACTTTCGCGCCGCCTGGGTCCACGCGTCCATGGGAACCTGGGGAAATTCTGGGTGCTTGGAGGTCATGTGAATAGGTGCAAAAAATCAGATGGGCCGACGGCTGTGATCGGGCAGGATTTTACATGATTCATAATTATTGATGCAGAATATTCCCGGCGGCTTACAATGTTGCCCTGCCAAACCCCCAAGCACCCGCCAATCCCAGCCCATGTCCGCCCAGTCCCTCGCACCCCGCGCCTTGTACGAAGAGGTGGCCGAACTGCTGCGCCAGCGGATCTTCAACCGCGAACTCGAGCCCGGCAGCTGGATCGATGAGCTGAAGCTGGCGGAGGCCTACGGTATCAGCCGAACGCCTCTGCGGGAAGCCCTCAAGGTGCTCGCCACCGAAGGGCTGGTGACCATGAAGGTGCGGCGCGGTGCCTATGTCACCGAAGTGTCGGAGAAGGACCTGAGCGACGTTTACCACCTGTTGGCGCTGCTCGAATCCGATGCAGCCAGCGTCGTCGCCGAGCGCGCCACGCCGGAGCAGATGGCCGAGCTGAAACGCCTGCACGGGGAACTCGAAGCCGCAACAGCAGATCGGGAGCGCTTCTTCGCCATCAACGAACAGTTCCACCTGAAGCTGCTGGAGATTGCCGACAACCGCTGGCGCCAGCAGATGGTGGCTGACCTGCGCAAGGTCATGAAGCTCAACCGCCACCACTCGCTGTTCAAAACCGGGCGCATCAGCGAATCGCTGGCGGAACACCGCCAGGTGATGCAGGCGCTCGAAGCCCGCAACAGCGAGCGGGCGCGCACCCGCATGCGCGAGCATTTCGAGAACGGGCTCGAAGCGGCCACCTGACAGCCGCTCAAGCCTGGAAGCCGCAACGGTCGGGGCTCAGCGCCAGAACGGATCCAGCCTCTGTGCAAAGGCTGGCAGGTCCTCGAAGTACGGCATCGCCCCGCCCTCAATGGCCTGGAAGCTCCAGTTCGGCCGGTCTTCCACGAAGCTGCGCTGGGTGTACCGGGTGAAATCCCCGCGTGTGGCCATGCTGACCCACACCGGGCATTGCAAGGACTCGTACACGGTCTGGATGTCGCCGCTGAACAGTGCCGCCGAGAGAAAACACAGCGGCGCGTGGTGTGCACCCGGCTGACGCGCTGTGGCCACCGCGTACTGCCAGAGAAAGTCGTCGATCTCCTGGCGCCCGAACGTACGGCGCAGAAAGTAGCGCACCACCCCCGGCCGGGTGAGTTGCCGGAACAGGCGCTCGGCCAGCCAGGGCCGGTTCACGAAGCGGTACACCCCGGGTACCAGCAGCGTGCTGCCCTCGGGCCCCCGGCGCGGTTGGCGCGCGTTGAATCCGGTCGGGCTGACCATGGCCACGCGACGGATGTGCCCGCCAGACTCCAGCTGGGCCCGCGCCACGAATTCGCAACCCAGCGAGAGCCCCAGCACATCCACCGCTTCACGGCCGGTGATGGCGCAGATGTGCTGCACCACTGCGTTCAGCGCATCGGTCATGAGGCGCGGGGTATACAGCCGTGCCGCACGGTCCGAATGGCCATAACCCGGCAGATCGAAGGCCCAGACCGGGCGGCTCTGGCGATAGTGATCGAACAGGGGTGCGATTTCGGCACTGGACGCGGCGGCGTTGACGCTGTGCACCAGCAACAAAGGCGGAGCGGTTGTGGGGCTGATTTCGTCAGGACCTGCCCGATACACCGACACCTGGCCGGCCGCCGTTTCCAGAAAGTTTTGTTCGGCCGCCAGCGGCCAGGGCAATCCTGCGGGCGGGGTCGCGGTCGTCATGCCGTCGCCAGTCGCTGCGCCTGGCTGGTTGCAGCATCGGCATTTGCGTCATCCGTACCTTCGCTCACCACATGCGCGCGCGCCATGGCCCACACTTCCCTTGGCGGCAGCGGCTTGAGCCGGTGGTCGCTCCACACCTGGCGCCACAGCCTGGCACCGCGCAAGCCGTGCCGCAGGCCCAGCATGTGCCGGGCAATGGCATACCACGGGCAGCCGTCCTCGGCGTGGGCGCGTTCCATGTAGGCCACCATCTGCTCCTCCACCTCGTCGCGGTTCACACGGGAAGGCGCCGCGCCGAAGAATTTTTCGTCCCAGGACGTCATCAGCCAAGGGTGGTGATAGGCCTCGCGCCCCACCATCACGCCATCCACATGCTGGAGGTGCTCCGTGATCTGTTCATTGGTGGTGATGCCGCCGTTCACGCCAATGGTGAGGTGCGGAAAATCGCGCTTGAGCCAGTGCGCCAGTTCGTAGCGCAGCGGCGGAATTTCGCGGTTTTCCTTCGGCGACAGTCCCTGCAGCCACGCATTGCGCGCGTGCACCAGAAACACCGAACAACCCGCCTCGCTGACCTTGCCCACGAAGTCCCGCACGAAGTCGTAACTCTCCACCTTGTCGATGCCGATGCGGTGCTTCACCGTCACCGGTACCGACACCGCATCCACCATGGCCTTCACGCCGTCGGCCACCAGGCCCGGCTCGGCCATGAGGCAGGCACCGAAGGCGCCGCGCTGCACCCGGTCACTGGGGCAGCCGCAATTCAGGTTGATCTCGTCGTATCCCCACTGCTCACCCAACCGCGCCGCGGAGGCCAGTTCGGCAGGGTCGCTGCCACCCAACTGCAAAGCCACCGGATGCTCCTCAGCGTTGAAGCGCAGGTGTCGCTGCACACTGCCGTGCGTCAGCGCGCCCGTGGTCACCATCTCGGTGTACAGCAGTGTGTTCCGGGTGAGCAGGCGATGGAAGTATCGGCAGTGCCGATCGGTCCAGTCCATCATCGGCGC
>JALORL010000232.1 GCA_025458915.1 Hydrogenophaga sp. | reverse complement strand
GCGCCCACCACCTGGCACCATCCGCGTGCCAATCGCTCGCTGCGCCTGGGCGCCTGCGAGGTGGCTTACGAATTCAAGCGCGGCAAGCGCCGCACCATCGGCTTGTCGGTGGGCCCGGACGGGCTGACCGTGAGTGCACCGCGCTGGACGCCAGTGGGCGAGGTGGAAGCGCTGCTGCGCGACAAGTCCGGCTGGGTGCTGGAGAAGCTGCAACGCGCGCGCGACCGCGCCGGAGAACTGGCGCAGGCCCGCACGCTATGGGCGGATGGCGCCGAATTCGATTTCCTGGGCCAGCGCGTGCGGCTGGTGCTGGACCCGACCCACGGGTTCTCGGAAGTGGGCGCAGTGCTGCAACCTGCTGCTGACGCCGCAGCCGGTCTGGCGACCTTGCGCCTGGGACTGTCCCACAACGCCGGCGAAGTACAGATCCGCGACGCCGCCCAGGCCTGGCTCATGCGGCAGGCCAAGCGTGTGTTCGCCGAGCGGCTGGAGCTGTTCGCGCCGCAGCTCGGGGTGCGCTACGAGCGCCTGCGGCTGTCCAGCGCTGGAACGCGCTGGGGCAGCGCCAGTGTGGACGGCACGATTCGTCTGAACTGGCGGCTCATCCACCTGAGCCTGGACATGATCGACTACGTGGTGGTACACGAGCTCAGCCACCTGCGCCACATGGACCACAGCCCGCAGTTCTGGGACGTGGTGGCCAGCGTCATGCCCGACCACCAGCAGCGCCGCCGGGCGCTCAAGCACGCCGCGCTTCCGCTCGGGGAGTGATCCCGGTCAGGCGTTGACGGTGCTGGTGGCACGCGGGGCGAAGCGCCACACGCCGTCTGCGCTCCGCTCCCGCACCAGATCCCCCGCCATCCACAGCCGGTGCAGGTGCGCCACCGCCTCGCCCATGGCGAAGGTGGTCTGGTGCAGGTCGAGCGCGCGCGGGAACAGCACCGGCAGGATGTCGGCCGCGCTGCAGGGTTTCTCCTCGCAGGCCTGCAGCACCTCGGCCAGGCGGTCGCGGTGGTGGTCCTTGAGCTGCTGGATGCGTTCGTGCAGACCGGTGAAGGGTTTGCCGTGCGACGGCAGCACCAGGGTGCCGGCCGGCAACGGCAGGTACTTTTCCAGCGAATCCAGGAAGAGGGCGAGTGAGTCCGCCTCGGGTTCCTGGTCGTACACGCTGACGTTGGTGGAAATGCGGGGTAGCACCATGTCGCCGCTGATGAGCACGCCGAGTTCGGGGCAGTGCAGGGCCATGTGCTCGGGCGCATGGCCATAGCCGCTGATGCAGCGCCAGGTGTGGGTGCCGATGGTCAGCGCCATGCCGTCCATGAGGCGGCGGTACTGGCTGGGCACCGCAGGCACCAGGCTGGGGTAGTAGCTGGCGCGGGCGCGGATCTTTTGCAGGCTCTCGGGGTCGTTGAGACCGTTGGCGGCGAAGAACGCTGCGGCCGATTCGCCGCCGAAGCCGGTGGTGCTCTGCGAGCCGATGCGCGCCATGGTGAAGTCGGTCGCGCTGATCCAGAGTCTGCAGGCCTGACCTCCTGAGCCTTGTTGGCTCCACCGCGCACACAGCCAGTCCGCCAGCCCGATGTGGTCCGGGTGCATGTGGGTGACGATCACGCGCAGGATGGGCAGACCTTCGAGTTCGTGTTCGAACACCGACTCCCACTGCGCCCGGGCGTCGTCGTGGGCGATGCAGCAGTCCACCACCGTCCAGCCCTCGCGGCCGTCGATTCGGTCGCGGAGCAGCCAGAGGTTGATGTGGTCCAGCGCGAACGGCAGCGCCATGCGGATCCATTTCACGCCCGGGGCCACCACCAGCGCGCGGCCGGGTGGAGGCAGTGCGTCACCCAGGGGGTAATGGAGCCGGGCTTCGAGCTGTTCGCGGGAGGGGTTCATGGAGGCGGGATTCCGTTAAGATGCCGGCGGACTGTTGACGTTGACGTAAACGTCAAATTCGAGGGCATTCTACGGAGCGGGTCCGTTGCGCCCTGTCTGCTACCCGACAGGGTTCATCTGCATCCATGGCGACCACCACGACCTACACCATCAGCGATCTGGCGCGGGAGTTCGACCTGACCACGCGTGCCATCCGGTTCTACGAGGACATGGGGCTGCTGCAGCCCCAGCGCGAGGGGCCGGGCGGGCGCAACCGCATCTACACCGCCCGCGACCGCACGCGCCTGAAGCTCACGCTGCGCGCCAAGCGGCTGGGTCTTTCGCTCACCGAGGCGCGCGACATCATCGACATGTACGACAGCCCGCGCGACACCGGCCCGCAGCTGCGCAAGTTCCTGGCGGTGCTGGCCGACCACCGGCGCCAGCTGGAGGAACAGATGGCCGACCTGGTGGCCAACCTCGACGAGGTGAAGGTGCACGAGAAGGAAGCCCGCGCGCTGCTGGACAAGGTGGAAAAGGGCGGCAAGGTCGGGCGGGCTGAGAAAGCCGGCTAAATCCATTTCCCGGATCGTGCGGGGCAGCAGCCTTCATTCCCCTTCCGGTTCCAGCCAGCGCACAAGCCCCTGGCCCGCATCGTTCAGTCGCCGCCTGAAAGCTGCTGCCTGGGTTTGCGGAAGGCGCGCATCGACCGCCACACCGTCGCCACCGTGCCGGGCCTCCAGCAGTTCGGCGCCGTGGGCCGGCAGTTCCCGCCGCAGCCAGCCTTCCAGCGCATACGGCACCACGCAATGCAGCGTGGTCAGGCGCACCACCGGCACCCGCTCGGCCCGCAGCAGGGCCTGGGCCACGCAGTCCGTGTAGGCCCGCACCAGCCCGCCCGCTCCCAGGGGCGTGCCGCCGTAGTAACGCACCACGGTGGCCAGCACGCCTTCCAGATCCTGGTGGCGCAGCACCTCCAGCATCGGCCGGCCGGCGGTTCCGGACGGCTCTCCATCGTCGTGCGCGGCGGAATGACCGCCTGCCATGAGCGCCCAGCACACATGGCTGGCCGCCGGATGCTCGGCGCGCAGTTGCCGCACGCGGGCGAGAGCCTCGGTGCGGTCCGCCACCGATTCAACGCACCCGATGAACCGGCTTTTCTTGAGGATCAGTTCGCTGTGAACCGGGGCGCGCAGGCGGTGGGGCATGGCGGACGAGCATAGCGCGGGGTCTCGGCTTGTCGGCAGCCGACCCCTTGGTTCATAATTGACGTTTACGTAAACGTAAATCAAAAACTGCAGCGTAGATGTGCTCTGCGAAAGCAGTCCCAACGAGACAGACCGTGAACCCCCCCACTTTTGAACCCCGCGACCCGGACTACGCGCAGCGCGTGCAGGCCAGCTTCAACCGCCAGGCCGCCATGCGCACCCTGGGCGCCACCCTGGCCGCCGTGCGGCCGGGCCAGGTGGAAATCACGCTGCCCTGGGCGGAACCGCTGACCCAGCAGCACGGCTTCCTGCACGCCGGCATGGTGTCGACAGCGCTGGACTCGGCCTGCGGCTATGCCGGGTTTTCGCTGATGCCGGTGGAGGCCGCGGTGCTCACCATCGAATTCAAGATCAACCTGCTGGCGCCGGCCAAGGGCGAACGCTTCCGCATGGTCGGCACGGTCATCAAGCCCGGGCGCACCGTGACGGTGTGCGAAGGCCATGCCTATGCCATCGACGGTGGCCAGGAAAGGCTCATTGCCACCATGGGCTGCACCCTGATGGCCGTGATCGGCCGCGACAACATCCAGGGCTGAGGCCCCATCCATTCTTTACAGGAGACCCTTTCCATGACCAACCTGCCCGGCCTCAATTTCCAGCTCGGTGAAGACATCGACGCCCTGCGCGACGCGGTGCGCGAATTCGCGCAGGCCGAAATCGCGCCGCGCGCGGCCGAAATCGACCGCAGCGACCAGTTCCCGATGGACTGCTGGCGCAAGATGGGCGAGCTGGGTGTGCTGGGCATCACCGTGCCGGAGGCCGACGGCGGCGCCGGCATGGGCTACCTGGCGCACATGGTGGCCATGGAAGAGATCAGCCGCGCCAGCGCCTCGGTGGGCCTGAGCTA
>JALORL010000231.1 GCA_025458915.1 Hydrogenophaga sp. | reverse complement strand
TACTGGATCACCTCCTCGCGCCGCTCGTGCTCGAAGTCCACGTCGATGTCGGGCGGCTCGTTGCGCTCCCTGGAGATGAAGCGCTCGAACAGCACCGAGGCGCGCGCCGGGTCCACCGCGGTGATGCCCAGGCTGTAGCACACCGCGCTGTTGGCCGCCGAACCACGCCCCTGGCACAGGATGTTCTGCGACCTCGCAAAGGCCACGATGTCGTACACCGTGAGGAAGTAGTGCTCGTAGCCCAGCTCGGCAATCAGCGCCAGCTCGTGCTCGATCTGCGCGGCCACCTTCGGGGGCACCCCTTCGGGCCAGCGATCGCGCGCGCCTTCCAGCGTGATCCGGCGCAGGTAGGCCGCAGGCGTCTCGCCCTCGGGCACCACCTCGCCGGGGTACTGGTAGCGCAGCTCGTCGAGCGAAAACGTGCAGCGCTCGGCCACGCGCAGCGTTTCGGCCAGCAGCTCGGGCGGGTAGCACTGCGCCAGCGCCAGCCGCGAGCGCAGGTGCTGTTCCGCGTTACTCGCTAGTGCAAAGCCACAGGCCGACAGCGGGCGGCCAATGCGGGTGGCGGTGAGCACGTCGTGCAGTGGCTTGCGCGAGCGCACATGTATGTGCACGTCGCCCACCGCCACCAGCGGCACCCAGCGCGCCAGGCTGTCCATCTGCTCCTGGCTGTTCGCGCGGTCGGGCACGGCGATCACCACACAGTCGGCCAGTGCCTGGGCATGGATGTGCTTCTGCAGCAGCCGGTAGGTGCCTTTGCGGGCCGAACGCCGCAGCCGGGTGATGAACTCGCACAGGTTGCCGTAGCCGTTGAGGTTGATGGCCAGCACCACCAGCGTGAACGGCCTGCCGTCCTTTACCTGGCCCTGCACTTGGCCCTGCACCTGGAACTGGCTGCCCACCAGCAGCTTGAGCCCGGCCTTCTTCGCCGCCCCATGGGCCCGCACCACCCCGGCCACCGAACATTCATCCACCAGGGCCAGGGCGCTGTAGCCCAGCGCGTGGGCACGCTCCACCAGTTCGTGCGGGTGGCTGGCGCCGCGCAGGAAGCTGAAGTTGGACACGCAGCGCAGCTCAGCGTACGGGGGAAGCGTGGCGATGTTCATGTCATGCAAAGTGGCCGTGCAGATACCACGCGGGCACTGCGTTCAACCGCGTCTGGAACACCCACAGAACGCCCGCCTTCGGCGACAGGGCCACCCAGTAGTCGCGCATCACGTTGCGGGTTTCCCCCGCCGCCTCGTCGCGGTCCCACCAGCCGCCCTCCACCCGCTGCGGTCCCAGCAGCAATTGCAGCTCCCCTTCGTACACCGGCCGGTCGCCGCGCATCACCAGCTTCAGCGGTTTTGGCAACAGGAAGGTGGGCTGCGGCAGCGGGCTGGTGGCCACGGGCGTGGGCAGCAGCGGCAGCGCAGCGGGCTGCCAGCGGCACATCCATTCGGGCCGGTGGTCTTCGCACAGCACCGGCCGCAGCACCCGCTGCGGGCCCAGCCGTGCGGACAGCCGCTCCAGCACCTGGTGCAGCGTTTCGCCCTGGTGCACAGCATCGGGCACCAGCGAAGCGCTGCGTTCGTTCAACGGATGCACCTCGTCGGCCAGCAGGATCAGGTCGCTCACCGGTGCCGGCAGCTTCACGTGCGCCAGGTGCTCGGCCAGCAAACGGCTCAGATGCGCCATGTCGCGCGTGGCCTGGGCGGTGCGCACAGTGATGGACCCACCTTCAGCCACCACCCGGGCCCGCATGGCATCGTGCAACCAGCGCAGTGTGAATGCCGTGACGCCGCTGTGGCGCGCTCCCAGCCAGCCGCTCAGCACCCGCAACAGGCGGTTGGCGCCTGCCATCAGGGCCATCGCATCGTCCACGCGGAACATCAACTCCAGGGACTCCTCGAAGCGCTCCGGCAGCACCACCCACCGGTGGACCTCGGGCGCCAATCCATAGGCCTGGTCCAGCGCTTTCAAGAGCGATGGATCAAACCGCCGGCCCAGGCCGCTGCGCGGCAACTGGCGCACGTCGCCCAGGGTTCGACAGCCCATGCGCGCCAGCGTGGCCCGGTGCGGGTGCACAGCGCTCAGGCACTCCATGGGCAGCACGTCCAGAACAGGCATCAGTGGCACACCCAGATCCATGTCTCTGCCGGTACGCGCCAGCGCCAGCGCGGCCAGGCTATTGGGCGCCCAGGCCAGCCGCTCCACGCCCACATCACCGCTTTCCTGCAGCACGCGTTCACGCAGGGCACGCACACCGCCAAACAGGCGCACGCTGGCCGCCACTTCCATGACGACGGCACCGTCGGCAAGGGCCACACGGGGCGTGAACTGCAACGCCCAGATGGCCAGCGCCCGCAGCGCCGCGTCAGTGGGCCAGGCTGGGTCGTCGGTGCGGGGCAGCAGGGCTGACCACAACATCGCCAGAACCTCGGGGAACCCGCAGCGCGCTGGGCAGTTGCAGCCGGGGCGTGAGCATGTCAGCCAGCCCATCCGGCACGCTGGGCAACTGCAGCGTCTGCTGCAGCGGTGGCCCCCTGCGCTTCACGATGTCCACCTGCAGCGTCCAGTCGGCACCTACCCGGGCCAGCAACCGCAAGGGAGCGGCCGACGACTCCGCCGCCGCTGATGCTGGCCGGCACAGGAACACCGGCGCTTCGCAACCAGCCGCCAGCACCTGCAACCGCCGCACCTGGGCCGCGCGCACCTGCGGCAACCACACCAGCAAGGCGCCACAGGCGTTGGCCTTGATCAGCTGCTCGGCCGACCACAGCCGCTCCGCCGCCGTCTGCGCCTGCACCCACACCAGGTCGCGTTCGGTGATGCCTTGCTGCTGCAAGCCAGGCAGATGCGGTACCCACGGCGGCGCCACCACCACCGCACTGTGCCCGGCAGCGCACACCCGGCGCAGCATCGGGCCCAGCAAACGCCATTCCAGTGCACCGCTGTGTGCACACAGAATTTCGGTCAGCCCGTGTCCAGGCCAACCACCGCCAGGCAACTGCGCGTCCAGCACGGTATGCCCACTCGGCCAGACGGACGCCACCGGACTGCCCATGCGATCCCCTTGCCACAACGCCGCCGCCACTGCAGGCGGCAGCCTGTCTGACACCCGGGCAGGCACCAGGACAGCTGGTGGCGGCTCAGTTGGGACAGGCAAGGAGAAGACGGCAGGCATGGCACAGGGGAATCAGATACTGTTTTTATGTACAGTATCTGATTCCCTGTGGGCTGTCCAGCAACAAGGCCTTTATCCGGTAGTTCCGTGTGACAAAACTCCTGCGCCCGTGTAGCGTGTGTCTAGACGATTCAGAGCGCATTCCGCCGAATCAGGTGCACAGCGCCGCCGCAGATCCGCAGAAGACAGCGCTGCACCCCACCGGTTCCCGGGGCGGCCAGAACAGTCATCGGTCTGAATGTAAGGAGGTCAGTGGTCCGGATCGCGCTGAACCAGTCCACCCAGTTCCAGCTGCATCGCAATCATGTTGACCAGGGTCGGCACCGAGGGTCTGCCTGTTTCGATCACGAAATGTGCAGTGGCGCGGTACAAGGGATCGCGCTCGCTGTACAGCTCACGCAGTTTGGCCAGTGGATCGGCCACCTGCAGCAGTGGGCGGTTGCGATCGTGCCTCAGCCGCCGGTACACCTCTTCGGGCGAAGAGCGCAAATACACCACCTGACAGCGCTGCGACAGGCGTTGTCGGTTCTCCTCCCGAAGAACCGAACCGCCACCGGTCGACAGCACGGTATTTTCCAGCCGCGTGAGCGCATCGATTTCCTCGGATTCGATGTCGCGGAACCGCTGCTCACCTTCGCGTTCGAAAAACTCGCGGATCGCACAGCCCAGGCGCTGTTCGATCCGGATGTCCGAGTCGACAAACGCCAATCCCAGTTTTCTGGCCAGGTGGCGACCCACAGTGGATTTCCCGGACCCGGGCAAACCCACCAGGGCAATGTTCACCATAAATGGCTGTGACTCAGAAACATGAAACGTATGTGCGCAGGAAACGCCAACGTGGGCCACTCCGCATGCTGTGGAGCGGGGTTCCACGCGCAATGCTTATTGCGTAGGAGCCGTGGTTTCCTCTTCTTCGATCACATACTCAACCGACACGGCATTCGAGAAGGCATCCAGCACCGTGATGGTGGCCGGATCCACGCAACCCGCACCCAACAAGGTACGAACCACGAACTGCGGGTCCTTGCCGCGCAGCTCCACAAAACCATCGCCCCGCAGCGGCAGGGGAACATACTGGCGCGTGTTGTTCACGACCTGGATGGTGCCGATTTCAAACAACTGGGGCAACGACGGCTGGATGCGGAAAGGCGGCTGACCACCATTGATCGTGTGAACAACGTCCACCGTTCTGAGCCTGCCGGCACAGCTCCCCACCGTGATGGATTGCTCTGTAGGCAACACCGACATTTCCCCGGAAACAATGGACTGGCTGATCAGCGGTTCACACCACGGTCGGTGATCACCCTGGGGGTCAGGAACACCAGCAGCTCGGACTTGTTGGCCGTGCGGCTGCGATTCTTGAACAGGTTGCCCACCACAGGAATGTCACCGAACAGCGGCACCTTGGTCACGTCCTCCACCTCGATCTGCTCGAAGATGCCGCCAATCACCACCGTGCCACCGTTCTCCACCAGCACCTGCGTCTGCACGTGCTTGGTATTGATGGCAATGCCGGCAGTGGTCGTTTCGCCACGGCTGTCCTTGTTGATGTCCACATCCAGAATGATGTTGCCTTCGGGCGTGATCTGCGGTGTGACTTCCAGCTTCAGGTTGGCCTTGCGGAAAGCAATGGCGGTGGCACCGCTGGAGGTCGCCGTCTGGTAGGGGTACTCGGTACCTTGCTCGATCAGGGCCTTGACCTGGTCGGCAGTCACAATGCGCGGACTGGAAACAATCTTGCCGCGACCATCGGCCTCCAGCGCCGAGATTTCGCGAACGCTGCCGGGTTGAAGCCACCAGCGCCCGTGGACGGAAGGTTCACGAACGACGTGTTGATGGTATCGAGCACGTTCTCGCTTTCCACCGTGGTACTGGAGACCGCGTTGTAGCTGCCACCGATGGCAATCCGGTCGGATCCGCCAATCGGGTAGCCCGGCTGGCCACCCCGAACACCCCGCAGGTCGCTGCCACCCAGGCGCACACCGATGGATCGGCCAAAGCGGTCGTCGGCTTCCACGATGCGGGCCTCGATCAGCACCTGCCGCACCGGAACATCCAGCTTGGCAATGAAGGC
>JALORL010000230.1 GCA_025458915.1 Hydrogenophaga sp. | reverse complement strand
CGATCAGCAGCGCCACCGGCTGCTCGGCCGTGAAGGCCTGCCAGAGCACGCCCTGCACGATGTAGTTGCGGATGTCCTTGACGCGCTCGGCGCTGTCGGCGGTGTTGAGCTGGCTGTCGCGCAGGCGGCTCACGGCGTCGTATTCGTACAGGCCCTGCTGGGCCTTGGTGGTGCTCTTGATGTGCCACTGCAGCAGCGGCATGCCGAGTGCCTGCGCCACTTCCTCGGCCAGCATGGTTTTTCCGGTGCCGGGCTCGCCTTTCACCAGCAGCGGGCGTTTCAGCGTGATGGCGGCGTTCACCGCCAGCATCAGGTCCTGGGTGGCAACGTAGTTCTCGGAACCTTGGAATTTCATGGAGCGGTCTCGGCAGGGTGGCGGAAGATGGACCCGGGCGGGGCCTTCGAAGTGGGCAGCGCTGGCGGATGCAGCCGTTACCCGGGCCTATATAATCGTCGGTTGATTTTCATCAATCGACATTTCATTGTGCTTGCAAAATGAACCAACTGTTTCCCCTGAGCGTCCGTTCCCTTGTCACCGCTGCGACCGTTGCGGCAGCCGCCCTGACCGCGCAGGCGCAGGACCTCTCGGGCAACGTGGAAGCCGGCAAGAGCAAGGCTGAAATGTGCATTGGTTGCCATGGCATTCCCGGTTACCAGAACAGCTTTCCCGAAATCCACAAGGTCCCGATGATCTCGGGCCAGTCGGAAAAATACATCTCTGCGTCCCTGGCCGCTTACAAAAAGGGCGACCGCAAGCACCCGACCATGCGCGGCATCGCAGCTTCGCTGTCCGACCAGGACATGGCTGACCTCGCCGCGTTCTACGCCTCGCACGCCGACAAAACCGCAGCGGAAACCCCGCGCACCGCCAGCGTGGAAGTGGCTGCCCTGATCGAAAAAGGTGCTTGCGCTTCCTGCCATGGCGTCAATTTCAGCAAACCCATCGACCCGAGCTACCCCAAGCTCGGCGGCCAGCACGCCGACTACCTGTTCGTGGCGCTGAAGTCGTACACCGTGGAAGGCAACAACGTGGTCGGCCGCTCCAACGGCATCATGGCCGGCATCGCCAAGCAGTACTCCCCGGCGGAAATGCGCGCTATCGCCAAATACCTGGCCTCGCTCGATGGCGAACTCAAGGTGGTGCCCCAGTCGCGTTTCCGCTGATCGCCAGCGTCCCAGCAAAAAGCCGCTCACCGAGCGGCTTTTTTCATGGGTGGCAAGGTCTCAATCCCGTGTTGCCCGCTGCCGCACATGCTCGATGTAGGCCTGCCCGTCCGGCGGCCGTCCGGAGCGCTGGCTTTCCCACAGCATGCGGCCCAGGCATTCCATCACTTCGTGGTGCGCCTGGTGCAGGTCGCCCCGGCGTGCGACCAGCAGCTCCACTGCCTGGCGGATACCGGGCGGCTGGTCGATGCTGCACTGTTCGCTGATCGACAGATGCATGGACAGGTGCAGGAACGGGTTCACACCCTCGGCCGGTTGGTTGCCCATGTCTGCGAGTGCGCTGTCCACGTCGGACAACGTGTCGCGGTACTCCGGGTGCTCGCCGATCCACTGCGCCGCCAGCGTTTCGATGGCCTCCATGGGGGCGTCCGGCAGAGCGGCCTTGCGGTACACCTCGCAGAAAAAACGCCGAACGTCGGCCTGTGATGGATTGAACATGCAGGGATTGTCCCGCAAGCGCCGGTGCAAAAGCGGCCAGCTTGGGTACAGTTCTGCCTCCGACCCGAGCACCCCAGGAGACTCCCATGACCCAGGCCTTCATCTGCGACGCCATCCGCACCCCCATCGGTCGTTACGGCGGCGCGCTCTCCAGCGTGCGCACCGACGACCTGGGCGCGATTCCCCTGAAGGCCCTGATGCAGCGCAACCCCGGCGTGGACTGGGCGCGGGTGACCGACGTGATCTTCGGCTGCGCCAACCAGGCCGGTGAAGACAATCGCAACGTGGCCCACATGAGCAGCCTGCTGGCGGGTTTGCCGATGGAGGTGCCGGGTGCCACCATCAACCGCCTGTGCGGTTCCGGCCTGGACGCGGTGGGCACGGCCGCACGCGCCATCAAGGCCGGCGAGGCCACGCTGATGATCGCCGGCGGCGTGGAAAGCATGAGCCGCGCCCCGTTCGTGATGCCCAAGGCCGAAAGTGCCTTCAGCCGCAACAACGCGGTGTATGACACCACCATCGGCTGGCGTTTCGTGAACAAGCTCATGAAGGCGCAGTATGGCGTCGACTCCATGCCCGAGACGGCCGAGAACGTGGCCGAGGAGTTCAAGATCGAACGCGACGCGCAAGACCGCATGGCGCTGGCCAGCCAGCAGAAGGCGGTGGCCGCCCAGCAGGCCGGACACCTGGCGCGCGAGATCACGCCGGTGAGCATCCCGCAGAAGAAGGGCGATGCCCTGATCGTCGACACCGACGAACGCTGGCCAGGCTCAAGGGCGTGGTCAAGCCCGACGGCAGCGTGACCGCCGGCAACGCCAGCGGCGTGAACGACGGCGCCTGCGCGCTGCTGCTGGCCGACGAAGCCACCGCTGCGAAGAACGGCCTCACACCGCGCGGGCGCATCGTTGGCATGGCCACCGCCGGCGTGGCGCCGCGCATCATGGGCATCGGCCCGGCGCCGGCCACGCAGAAGGTGCTGGCCCTCACCGGTCTCTCGCTGGCGCAGATGGACGTGATCGAGCTCAACGAAGCCTTCGCTGCGCAGGGCATTGCCGTGCTGCGCCTGCTGGGCCTGCAAGACGACGACGAGCGGGTCAACGCCTGGGGTGGCGCCATTGCCCTGGGCCATCCGCTGGGCGCCAGCGGTGCCCGTCTGGCCACCACCGCCTTGAACCGGCTGCATGCCACCGGCGGCCGCTATGCGCTGTGCACCATGTGCATTGGCGTGGGGCAGGGCATTGCTTTGGTGATCGAGCGCGTCTGAGCGGTTGCTGGCCATGAAACGCTTGCATGCCATCCTTCTGCTTGCCGGTGCCCTGCTGCTGGCCGGCTGTGCTCCCTTCCCCAAAGCGCCCACGGGCGACGAGGTTCCCCAGGGCCTGTCCGCCCGCGAGGTGTTCGACCGCAGTCTGGCCGAGCATGGTGGCGACCTGCGCCAACACCGCGGCGACATCAATTTCGCCACCGACGGCGAGTGGTATTCGCTGATCCTGCGCATCCAGCCGGTGGTGACCGATGCCCGGTTCCGCATTTCGTCCGAGGAGCGCTACCGGCCCAGTGAAGGCCTGTACGCGGTTCGACACACCGGGCCCGATGGGGTGAAGCAGGTGGTGCGTTCGCCCACAGGCATGACGGTGCACTACAACGGCGTCAAAGAGACCGACCCGGTCAAGCTGCGCGCCACCGCCATGACCACCGATGCGTTCCGCATGTTCCATTTCGGGCCCAGCTTCTTCGTGGACCGCACCGAGTCCATGACCCGCCTGCCCGACACCACCGAAGGCGGTGTGCGCTACCACCGCCTGCTGGTGAACATCAAGCCTGGCTTCGGCGAAGCCATGGCGGATCAGGCCGTGCTGTGGGTCCGGGCCGACAACTTCCGGCTGTTCCGCATTCACCAGACCCTCAACGGATTCGAGACCACGCAAGGTGCGCACGTGGACACCACGTTCCTGGCCTATCGCCGCGTGGGCGCCTACCTGTTCCCGGTGCGTTTCCTGGAGCGCGTGCGCGGTCCCATCCGGATCAAGGCCCACGCCTGGTATGTGACTGGCATCGAACTCGACCGGGGCTGGCAGCCGCAGGACGTGCAAGGGTCCGGATTCCGCGGTGCTGCGGCCGCCCCGGTGCAGCCCTTCGGCGCACGCCCCTGAATTGCGCCCGCGCTGCGGTATTCAGTGCCGCCAGGCCGGCAGCTGCCAGTTGCGCCACAGCGCCAGCCCGCGCATGCCCGCCGTCACACCAACGCAGGCCACCAGAGCCACCCAGCCCGGCGCCTGCAGATGCCACAGGGCCACGTACACCCAGCCTCCGGCAAACGCGCACACCGCATAAGGTCGGTGGTCGTGAAATGCGGTCGGGATCTCGTTGCAGACCACGTCGCGCAGCACGCCGCCGAACACACCGGTGATCAGCCCCATCAGCACCGCCACCACGGCTGGCAGTTCCAGCACCAGCGCCTGGTGCACGCCCGTGGCGGCAAACAGGCCCAGGCCCAGTGCGTCGGGCCACTGCATGGCTTTGGCCGTAGGCGCAAAATGGCGGCCCCGCATGAACACCATGGCCAGCACGCACAACGCCAGAACGCCCCAGAGCATTTCCACATGCCGCACCCAGAAAAAAGGGCGCTGGTCCAGCAGCAGATCGCGCAGGGTGCCGCCCCCGAACGCCGCCAGAAAACCCACCACACAGACGCCGACCGCGTCCAGCCGCTTGCGCGCACCCTCCATCACCCCCGACAGGGCAAATGCCACCGTAGCGGCCAGTTCCACCAGCAGCCGCAGGGTTTCGCCCCAGAATTGAACGCTTTGCATGGCGCCATTCTCCCCGAGCGCTTCTGAAGCTGCTCTCCCTCATCGACCCTGTCCGCCATGCCGCTGATCACCGATCCCTACTTTTACCTGGTTTCCATACCCGCCGTGCTGCTGCTCGGCATGAGCAAAAGCGGGTTTGGTGCGGGCTTTGGCTCGCTGGCCGTTCCCATGATGGCCCTGGCGGTGACCGTTCCGCAAGCCGCGGCCATCCTGATGCCGGTGCTGCTGGTCATGGACCTGCTGGGCATGGCGGCCTTCCGCAACAACGTCGACCGGCAGCTGCTCAAGTTCCTGCTGCCGTTCGGTCTGCTGGGTATCGTCATCGGCACCCTGCTGTTCAAGCTGCTCGACGCCCGCGTGGTGGCCGGCATCGTGGGCGCGTTCACCCTGCTGTTCCTGGCGCAGCGGCTGCTGTTTCCGCCCAAGCCCGACACGAAACCGCCACCCCGCTGGGTTGGCGCAATTCTCACGGCGGCCTCCGGATTCACCAGCTTTGTGGCGCACGCGGGCGGACCACCCATCAACGCCTACGTCATTCCGATGCGGCTGTCGCCGCTGCTGTTCACCGGCACCATGGCGTTCTTTTTCTTCTTTGTGAACATTGCGAAGTGGATTCCGTATGCCTGGCTCGGCCTGATCGACCTGCGCAACATGACCACCTCGCTGGCCCTGCTGCCTTTCGCGCCCATCGGCGTCTGGGTGGGCGTCCGCATTGCGCACCGCATCCAGCCCCGGCTGTTCTACCGCCTGATCTACGCCGGCATGTTCCTGACCGGCGTCAAGCTGCTCTGGGACGCCTGGGGCTGAGCGGGGCCGGTCTCCCTGGGGCGCGAAGTAACATAGACGCCTGTCTTGCAACGAGGAGTGCGTCATGCCCGTCGTGGTGGTTGCGAATCCCAAGGGTGGCGTGGGCAAGTCCACGCTGTCCACCAACGTGGCCGGCTATTTCGCCCGCCAGGGCCACGCGGTGATGCTCGGAGACGCTGACCGCCAGCAGTCCTCCCGCCTGTGGCTGCAGCTGCGGCCGCAAGCGGCCCGCCCGATCCGCACCTGGGAGGTGTCGCACGACCTGATTGCCCGACCGCCCAAGGACGTGACCCATGTGGTGCTCGATACGCCGGCCGGTTTGCACGGTTGGCGCTTCAAGGATGTGATGCGCATGGCCGACAAGGTCCTTGTTCCCCTGCAGCCCAGCATTTTCGACATCTATGCCACCCGCAGTTTCCTCGACGAGCTGGCCGAGTTCCGCCACGCCGACAAGCTGCAGGTGGGGCTGGTCGGCATGCGGGTGGACGCGCGCACCATCGCTGCCGACAAGCTGCAGGAATTCGTGGGCAGCCTGGGTCTGCCGGTCGTCGGCCACCTGCGCGACACCCAGAACTACATCCACCTGGCGGCGCGTGGCCTCACCCTGTTCGACGTGGCGCCGGGGCGGGTGGAAAAGGATCTGATCCAGTGGCAGGACATCTGCCGCTGGCTGGACCGCTGAGCGCTTCGGTCTGTCCCGGCCTCGACAGTCCGGGCGTGGGCGCTTGGGTAGAGTGCCCGCATGAAAACCTTTGAAACCCTGGCCGAACTGGCCGCTTGCGTGGGCCAGGAAGTGGCTGTCAGCGACTGGATCACCATCACCCAGGAACAGGTCAACCTGTTTGCCCAGGCCACCGGTGACCACCAGTGGATTCATGTGGATCCCGCCCGTGCTGCGCAGGGCCCTTTCGGTGCACCGATTGCCCACGGCTTTCTCACGCTCTCGCTGCTGCCCGTGTTCTTCGACTCCGCCATGGCGGTGCGACAGTCCGGCATGGGCGTGAACTACGGCTTGAACCGCGTGCGGTTCACGGCACCGGTACCGGTGGGCAGCCGGCTGCGGGCGCGCATGACGCTGCTGGCCAGTGAACCCATCGAGCACCAGGGCGTGCAGATGACCTGGTCGGTGCAGGTGGAGCGCGAAGGCGTGGCGAA
>JALORL010000037.1 GCA_025458915.1 Hydrogenophaga sp. | reverse complement strand
CTGGTTCGAGCAACCCATTCCGCCGAACAATGTGGCGCTCAACCTCACGCCGAGCTATCTGCTGCGCGATCTGTGGAAATACCCCACGGACCAGATGCCCTGACAGGGACTCCCCCCTGCGCCGCTGACGCGGCTTCCCCCCTCCGTGGCGTGCCGCGGCGCGGCACTTCGAAGGGGCGCCGGTTTGCGACAATCGCCAGATGCCCACCGACACTCCCCCCAGCACCCTCACCATCACCCGCCCGGACGACTGGCACCTGCACCTGCGCGACGGCAATGCCTTGCGCACCGTGGTGCCGCACACGGCCGCCCAGTTCGGCCGCGCCATCGTCATGCCCAATCTGAAGCCGCCGGTCACCACCGCGGCCCAGGCGGTGGCGTACCGCGACCGCATCCGCGCCGCGGTGCCGGCCGGCATGGCGTTCGAACCGCTCATGACGCTCTACCTCACCGACAACCTGCCGCCGGACGAAATCGCCCGGGCCAGAGAAGCGGGAGTGGTCGCGCTCAAGCTGTACCCGGCCGGCGCCACCACCAACAGCGATGCGGGCGTGACCGACATCCGCAAGACCTACAAGACGTTGGAGGCCATGCAGCGTGAAGGTGTGCTGCTGCTGGTGCACGGCGAAGTCACCAGCCCGGACATCGACCTGTTCGACCGGGAGGCCGTGTTCATCGACCAGCATCTGATTCCCCTGCGCCGCGACTTTCCCGAACTGAAGATCGTGATGGAGCACATCACCACCCGGGAGGCGGCGCAGTTTGTGGCCGATGCCGATCGCTTCCTGGGCGCCACCATCACGGTGCACCACCTGCTGTACAACCGGAATGCGATCTTCACCGGCGGCATCCGCCCGCACTACTACTGTCTGCCGGTGCTCAAGCGCGAAACCCACCGCCAGGCCCTGGTGGCCGCAGCCACCGGCGGCAACCCGCGCTTCTTCCTGGGCACCGACAGTGCGCCGCACCCGGCCCATTTGAAGGAGCACGCCACCGGTTGCGCTGGCTGCTACACCGCCCACGCCGCCATCGAGATGTACGCCGAAGCCTTTGAAGCCGCAGGCGCTCTCGACCGGCTCGAAGCCTTCGCCAGCTTCCACGGCCCCGACTTCTATGGCCTGCCGCGCAACACCGGTCACATCACCCTGCGCCGCGAAAGCTGGACGCCGCCCGAGTCCTACGCCTTTGGCGAAGCCGAGCTCAAGCCGCTGCGGGCGGGTGAGGCGCTGCCCTGGCGGCTGGGCGCCTGAGCGTTCACGGTGGAGCAACTCCCGCCTGACTGGGGCCAGCCCTGGTTCGTTCCATTTGCCGAGTGCTGCCAGCGGATCGGGCAGATGCTGGGGCAGGGTATTCCATTGCCCCAGGCCCTGACGAACCACAGCGGGTCCGGTGCGCGGGGCGTTCCGGTCCGTTTCGTGCCCCAGGCCGATCTCCCCGACGGCGTGGCCTACGAATCCCACATTTTCAGCACCGGATGTGTACCCACCCGCGACAACCTGCACGACCTGTTCAACGGCCTGTGCTGGCAGCGCTTTCCCGCCACCAAGCGGCGGTTGAACCAGTTGCAGGCGGAGGCCATTGCCGCTGCCGGCGTGGGCGCTGTGCGCGGGCGGCTGCGCGACGCGCTCACCCTGTTCGACGAGAACGCCGCTCTGCTGCAGGCGCCAGACGCGCTCTGGCAGGCGCTGCTGGCCCGCGAATGGGCCCGTTTGTTCGGGGAGCTGCGGCCGCTGTGGGCGCAGGCCCGGCTGGTGCTGTTCGGGCATGCCCTTCTGGAGAAGCTGGTGCAGCCCTACAAATCCATCACCGCACACGTGTACCGCGAGCCGGTTCCGCTGGACCTTGGCGAGAACCTGGAGGCTTGGGATGTCTGGCTGGCACAGCGGCTGGCCCCCTCGGACCTGGCCAGCAAACCCTTCACGCCACTGCCGGTGCTGGGCGTGCCCGGCTGGTGGCCCCCGAACGAGGCGCCTGGTTTCTACGCCGATCCCTCGGTGTTCCGGCCGCTGCACCAGCCGGGTGCACAGGCGCCGAAAACGGCGGCCTGATTGCCGCAGCAGGGCGCCAAGCCCTTGATTTGTGGGCGCTTTTCCTTGAATTCCCACGCGACGTCCCCATACTCTGCACTCGGTATGATCCGCGCTGCCCGCAAGGTACGCGGCGCATCCGCCCCCCGGGGTGCTTGCGGGAACCTTGGGGCCTGTTGCCGTGTCGCAGGCGCATTGCGGAGCGACCCGGCCCCGCCCACTCTGGAGTAAACATGAAGCGCATCCTGTTGTTTGTCCTGACCAACGTCGCCGTGATGGCGGTGCTGCTGGTCACCACCCGCATCCTGGGCGTGGACCGTTTCCTGACGGCCAATGGCCTGAACATGACCGCGCTGGCCGGTTTTTCGCTGGTCATTGGTTTTGGCGGCGCCATCATCTCGCTGCTGATCAGCAAGCCCATGGCCAAGTTCAGCACTGGCGCCCGGGTGATCAACCAGCCGCAAAACGCCGACGAAGCCTGGATCGTGCAGACGGTGCAGAACTTCGCCAGCAAGGCCGGCATCGGCATGCCCGAGGTGGCCATCTATGACGGTGCGCCCAACGCCTTTGCCACCGGTGCCTTCAAGAACTCCGCCCTGGTGGCGGTGTCCACCGGTCTGCTGCAAAGCATGACCAAGGAAGAGGTGGAGGCGGTGATCGGCCACGAGGTGGCGCACATTGCCAACGGCGACATGGTCACCATGACCCTGGTCCAGGGCGTGATGAACACCTTCGTGGTGTTCCTGAGCCGGGTGATCGGCTACGCGGTGGACAGCTTCCTGCGCCGCGGCGACAGCGAAAACAGTGGCCCCGGCATTGGTTACCTGGTGACCACCATCGTCATGGACATCATCCTGGGCTTCCTGGCCGCCATCATCGTGGCCTGGTTCAGCCGCCAGCGCGAGTTCCGTGCCGACGCCGGTGCAGCACAGCTCATGGGCCGCAAACAGCCCATGATCAACGCGCTGGCCCGCCTGGGTGGCCTCACCGCGGGTGAACTGCCCAAGACCATGCAGGCCATGGGCATTGCCGGCGGTCTGGGCAAGCTGTTCTCCACCCACCCGCCGATGGAAGAGCGCATCGCGGCGCTGCAGAAGCTCTGAGGTGTTTGTGCGGGCCGCGGTGGCCCGCCTCTGAAGGTCCATGAAAAAGGGCGACTGCTTTGGCAGTCGCCCTTTTTGGTTTTTCGGCTTGGTGTCCGGTCATTCTCGAAGACCGAACGGCAGGCGCCCCAGCGTCGGCAACCGTGCGGTCTGGGCCTTCACCGCCAGCCGTACGGCTGTGGGTCGGAGGCATGCATCACCTGGTGCACCACGGCACCCCGGGCGGCACCCGGTCGGTGGTCGTTCCGGCCGCTGTCGCGGTGGTCGCCACGGTAGCCGCCACGGGTGGGTCGGTCGTAGCCTGCGGGCCTCACGTCCACCTGGACAAAACGGCCCGGGTCGTGCGGCATTTGCACCCGGTATTTCACGCCGGCATAGCGGTACACCACGTCATAGCCCACGGTACGGCTTTCGTACTGGGTTTGGGTGGTGCAGTGGCGAACCACCTGGGTGCGCGCCGGGCGCGGGCCTTCGATGTGGTTGCCCACCACGGCGCCGCCCACCAGGCCGATCATGGTGGCCAGGGCGCGACCGTTGCCGTCACCGATCGCGTTGCCCATGGCACCGCCGGCAATGCCGCCGATGATTGCGCCGGCACCGGTGCGACCACCGGGACGGGTGACGGTTTCGTCGTAGCACACATCACGCGGCACCGCGATCTGCTCGACGATGGGCGTGCTGCTGATGACACGGGCCCGCTCCTGCTGGGCTTGAGCCAGACCGCTGGCGCTCAGACCGATCAGGCCTGCCAGAACGGGGACGAGAACAGGTTTGAACGAGGTTTTCATGGAAGAGCTCCTGGGTGTTGAGAGCCTTCATCGTGCGCGCCCTGTGTCAACCCGCCTTGGCGCTTCTGTAAAGCTGCCCGGCAACTTGTAACGCGTTGTCAGGACATCCTGTGGGTTGCGTCGATCCCCAGCAGCTCGCTGGCCAGCGCTTCCGCCACCTTCAGGCCGTCCACCCCAGCCGACAGGATGCCGCCGGCATAACCTGCGCCTTCACCCGCCGGGTACAGGCCGCGGGTGTTCAGGCTCTGGCAGTCGGTGCCCCGGGTGATGCGCAGCGGCGATGAAGTGCGCGTTTCCACCCCGGTGAGCACCGCATCGGGCATGTCATAGCCCTTGATCTTGCGGCCGAACACTGGCAGCGCTTCGCGCATGGCTTCGATGGCATAAGCCGGCAGCGCCAGCGCCAGGTCCACCGGTTTCACGCCAGGCTTGTAGGAGGGCTGCACCGCGCCCAGGGCGGTGGAGGCTAGCGCCTGCAGGAAGTCTTCCACCCGCTGGCCCGGCGCATCGTAGGTTCCGCCGCCCAGTTCAAAGGCACGGGCTTCCAGCTGGCGCTGCAGCACCACGCCGGCCAGCGGGTGCGTCTTGCCGTCGTTCGCCAAGCTTTCGGCCTGTGCGGCCAGCCGCAGGCCCTGCTCGTCGCCGAAGGCAGCGGTCCACAGCGGCAGGTTGGCCGGGAACGTCTGCGGAAAGTCCGCTGGCTCGATGCCGACCACCAGGCCGGCATTGGCGTTGCGTTCGTTGCGCGAGTACTGGCTCATGCCGTTGGTGACCACCCGGCCAACCTCGGAGGTGGCGGCCACCACGGTGCCGCCCGGGCACATGCAGAAGCTGTACACCGTGCGGCCGTTTTTCGCGTGGTGCACCAGCTTGTAGTCGGCCGCGCCCAGCAGCGGGTGGCCGGCGTGCCGGCCCCAGCGGGCGCGGTCGATGACGCCCTGCGGGTGCTCGATCCGGACACCGATGGAAAACGGTTTGGCTTCCAGGAACACGCCGGCGTTCCACAGCATGGTGAACGTGTCGCGTGCACTGTGTCCCGGTGCCAGCACCACGCGGCGGGCTTCCAGGAACCCGGTTTCTCCCGTGTCCAGGCGGTGGACCTCCAGCCCGGTGACGCGCAGGCCCTGACCATCGGGTTCCACCCGCAGTCCATCCACCCGGTGCTGAAAGCGGATGTCGCCGCCCAGCGAAACGATCTTTTCCCGCATCGCCTCCACCACCTTCACGAGCTTGAAGGTGCCGATGTGCGGGTGCGCGGTGTAGAGAATCTCTTCCGGTGCGCCGGCATCCACGAACTCGTGCATGACCTTGCGGCCCAGATAGCGCGGGTCCTTGATCTGGCTGTAGAGCTTGCCGTCGGAAAACAGGCCCGCGCCGCCTTCGCCGAACTGCACATGGCTTTCCGGGTTGAGCGTGCGGTGGCGCCACAGGCCCCAGGTGTCCTTGGTGCGCTGGCGCACCGGCCGGCCGCGCTCCAGCACGATCGGCCGGAATCCCATTTGCGCCAGCGCCAGTGCGGTGAACAGGCCGCAGGGGCCCAGGCCCACCACCACCGGCCGGTCGCGTTCGTCCAGCGGCCAGCCTGCCGGGGCATGGCCCGGGGGGTGCCAGCCCATGTCGGGCGTGGCAATCACATGCGGATTGCCTGCCAGCGCGGCCAGCACAGCGGCCTCCTGCGCCGCGTCATCGAGTGTCACATCCACGATGTAGACCGCCATCAGCTCGGCCTTGCGGGCGTCGAAGCTGCGCTTGAACACCTGCAGGCTGGCGATGGACTCCGCGGGCAGCTTCAGCGCCTGGGCGGCCAGCTGCGTGAGCCGGGCCAGCGGGTGGGGCGGGGGGATGCGGTCGCGCTCGGTTTCAGCAGGGGCGTCGGCGGCGCGCCGGTGTTCGGCGGGCACCTCGGCCAGCGGAATCTTCAGTTCGGCAATGCGGATCATGGGCGTGGGCTTGTGGTTATCAAGCAGGCGGGTGGCGGTGGATGCGCACCGGGGCCACGATAATACCGGGGTGAAGCGCGCCAGACCGCCGCTGGTGCAAGGCCCGAAAGGGCGCACTGGAGGAACGTCCGGACTGCACAGGACAGCGTAGGAGGTAACACCTCTCCACCGACAAGCCATCCGGGTTCGCCCGGGCGGCCCTAAGGTGAGGATCAGAGCAACAGAGACGAGTCACCTGGGGTGCCGCAGCGGAGGCGAAAGCCGAAGCAATGTGCAACCCGGGTGGGTGAAACGGGCAATCTCTACGCGCAGCAACACCAAATAGGCCAACGTTGACGTGGTTCCGCGGAGTTGGCGGGTAGGTGGCATCGAGCCGGGTGGGCGACCCCCGGCCCAGAGGAATGGCGGTCACGTCCGGGGCTTTCGCAAGAAGGCAGCGGATGCACAGAATCCGGCTTACCGGCGCGCTTCACACTTAATTTCCGCTTCAGGCCTGAGGCAGACCGTTGCCCAGCAGGGGCCGCCGCGCTGCGGCGCGAAGGCCTTCCAGGTCGTTGATCTCGATGCGCCCGCGCCGGTAGTCCACCAGCCCCGCAGCCTTCAGCTCCACGGCGGCCAGCGTGACCCCCGATCGGCGAACGCCAAGCATGTCGGCCAGGTGGGCCTGGGTGAGCAGCAGGTCGTCGTGGCCGTTGCGCATGTGGCTCAGCACGATCCAGTGCGCCAAGCGGGCCTTGATGTCCTGGGTCTGAGAGGCTGCAGCCATGGAGGCGACCTCTTGCGAAAAACCCCAGAGGTAGACGGCAAACGCGCGCAGCAGCGTGCCGCGGCGCGTGCTCAGCCGGTGCAATGCTTCGCCATCGGCGCAGTAGGCCTGGCCGCCGCGCTGCACCAGAAGCGTGAGGTTGCCCGGGCCCAGCCCCAGCGCATGCTGAAGTCCCACCGCCCCTTCCTGCCCGGTCAGTCCGACCGCCAGCCCGGTGCCGTCCGAGTGACGCACCACCAGGGCCACGCTGGCGCCGGTGAGGAAATGCACGCGGCCATTGGGCTGATGCGGGGAGGCAAGGACCTCGCCGGTCCGCAGTTCAATGCTCCTGCAATGCCGTTCGAGCAACCGCTGGTCGCACGCTGCCATGGAGGCCACGAGGCCGTTTCGCGTGAGGGTCAATGGGATTGCCGTTCATGATTCATGTTTCAACGCATCGACGGGAATGAACGATCAATGGACCATGGCAGGAGCGAACATGGGGTGTCCAGTGTACGGCGCGCGTGTCCGACCGGCTGCATCGGGGCATTGCTGCTGCGTCGCGGCTGGACCGCCCCGGGGGAGCGATGTCGACCTGCGCCGTTTTGTGTGTTCGGTATCGAACACAGCGACGGCTTTGCGCCTACACTGCCGCCAGCCTGGTCATGTCGGCCCCGCACCCCACCACGCCCACCGGCGGAGCCCCATTGCCAGCCGTTTCGACCTTCAACCGGATGCTCGTTGCCCTAAAGCGGGGCGATGCAACCTCCTGGTCCCGGCAGCTTGCACACGTCGAGCTGCAGGCCGGCCAGGAGCTGATGGCTCCCGGGGGCACGCCGCACCATCTTCATTTCCCGACCAGCGCCCTGGTGGTGCTGATGCAGCCCGCCCCCGGCGGTCTCGAAGCCCCCGTGGCGCTGGTCGGCCACGACGGTGCGGTGGGTCTGGCCGGGTTGCTGGGTGGTGGTCCGGAGCAGCACCGGGCGCTCGTTGTTCAGTCAGGCTGGGCCTGGCGCATGCCCACCACGGCGCTGCAGGACGATGCCGAGCGCGCTGCGCAGATGCTCCCGGTCGCACTGGATCACCTGCAATCGCTCACGGTCCAGATGGCGCAGGCAGCGTTCTGCCGCCGCCAGCATTCGGTCGAACAGAATCTGGGCCGCTGGTTGCTCACTGCACTGGACCGGTTGCCCGGCAGCGCGCTGGCGCTTGGACTGCCAGCCCTTGCGCCGCTGATCGGCGCTGCCCCGGGCGCACTGGGGAAGGCGGCCGCAGCGCTGGTACGCAGCGGCGCCCTGGTCTGCGAACCCGATCGGTTGCAGGTGTCCAACCGCCGCCTGCTCGAAGCGCAGTCCTGCGGTTGCCATGCGCCAGGGCCTCCCGCTGGCTGATCGCAAACAGCTTCAACCTCAGAAGTTGAACCCGCCAAGGCTGCGAATGCGATCGACGTGGGCCTGCATCGAGCGTTTGGCAACCGGCCACAGGCGCTCGGGCACATCGTCGTATGCCACCCGGACCCAATCGTCCGCCGTGCCCTCGGGCAGCGTCTGCATGGCCTGCGCCACCTTGGCCTCGCGCCTCAGTCGGTGGGCCTTCAGCTCGGCAATGGCCAGCAGCGCGCCGCCTTCTGCCGCCGCGCCGCAAGGCGGCGCTTCCGCCCTCAGGTCGCCCAGCACATAGCCGTGCGCGGGCAGGATGAACTCCACGCCATGCGCCCGACAGCGCTTGGCCAGCTTGTCCAGCGAATCGAGGTAGGCGCCCATGCTGCCGTCTGGCGGGTCGATCACGGTGGTGCTGCCGTTGAGGATGTGGTCGCCGGTGAACAGCAGGCCGTCTTCGATCAGCAGCAGGCAAAGGTGGTTGGCTGCATGGCCGGGGGTGTGAATCACTTCCAGGGTGTGGCGCAGCGCGCCATCGCCATGCGGTGGGTCAAGCACCAGCCGTTCGCCGTCCGCCAGTGCACGCTCGGGCGCGAAACGGCTGTTCTCCCGGGCGGTGGGCAGGCTGGGCAAGCCGAGGATGGGTGGCCGGCCCATTCCAGCGGCTTCACACATCGCCTGCAGCCGGGGCGCTGCGGGGGAGTGGTCGGGGTGGGAATGGGTGCAGACAATGCTCTGGATGCGTCCACCGGCGGCGCGCCACAGACGTTCGACGTGCGCAGCATCGTCTGGTCCGGGATCAATCACGATGTAGCCGGTGGCCGGGTCGCCCACCACGTAGCTGTTGGTGCCCGGTCCGGTCATGAACCCCGGGTTGGGCGCGGTCAGCCGCACCACGTTCTTCAGCAGTGGCACCGGGCGCTCGTGCTGCCAGTCCAGGCTGTGCACGATCTGCCCGTCCGGGCTGACCAGCGCCAGTTCGCCAAACGGCGGCTCGTGTTCCATGTGGCGCGATTCGCGCCCGCCCAGCAGGCCGGCGCGTGGACAACTTGTCCACAGCGGTTGTTCGTTCGCGGCGCAGGCGTCCAGAAGTTCCTGCACGGTGGTGTACCGCAACAGGCGTTCCAGTGTGCGGATGGTGGGAAAAATGATGAAAAAACGGCCGGCCGCGTGGCGTTCCAGCGCATCGGCCGGGCGCACCCACACCGGCTCGAACTGCTCGTGTTCGTCAGCCACCGGTTCCTGACCCTCCGGCATGCGGGCGACCAGAAACGGCACGTCAAAACGGCGCGGAAGATCGCGGTCGGTGATCCAGTGGGCGAGCACGAACACGTCGGCTGCCGCCAGGGTCAGGCCGCGCTCGGCACATTGCGGGGGCAGGGGGGCCTTGCGGTCCAGGGCGGCGATGTCGCTCGCATCGACGGGCGATCCGTCGGCGCGAATGGCGAGCAGAACCCCCAGTTCCTCGAAGCTCTCGCGAATGGCGGCAACCGCCTGCGTCAGATGCAGGTCGCTCTGGCTGGGCCTCTGGGTGGCCTGGCCATGGGCCCGGGCGTCCGCTTCGTCAATCCCGCCGCCGGGAAACACGTAGGCACCCGGTGCAAAGCTCGCCGACATGGAGCGCCGCGTCATCAGAACCTCGATGCCCGGCCCATCCGGTCCGGTGGCGTCGCGCAGCAGCAGCACGGTGGCGGCAGTTCTGAGCGGGGCGGGGGCGCGTTGCGGGTGCAGAAGTTGGGAAGGGCGGACCATGACAGCCATTGTGCGGGAAGCGCCGCTGCAGCGCTGTGCAGTTCGGCACACGGCATGCGTCGATAATCCGGCCATGCAGATCCGCTTCACCAAGATGCAGGGCGCGGGCAACGATTTCGTTGTGCTGGACGAAACGCGTGGCCCGCTCGGCCTGAGCACGGCCCAGTACCGCTGGCTTGCCGACCGCCACTTCGGGGTGGGCGCCGACCAGATCCTGAGCGTGCGGTCGTCGCCTGGCCCGGGCGTCGATTTCGAATACATCATCCACAACGCCGACGGCGGCGAGGTCGAGCACTGCGGCAACGGGGCGCGCTGCTTCGTGCGCTATGTGCACGACAAGGGGTTGACCACCCACAACCCGGTGCGGGTCAAGGTGCAGAAGGGCACGCTGTCCCTGCAGCTCAACCCGGATGGCCGCGTCACCGTGGACATGGGCCCGCCGGTCTTCGATACCGAGCAGATACCGTTCGACACGCAAGGGCTCACGCCCGAGCCCTCCGGCCACTGGCACCACTGGCCCGTTCCCCTGCCCGGCGGCCCCACCGTTCTGCTGGCCACGCTGTCCATGGGCAATCCCCACGCCGTGCTGCTGGTCGACAACGTGGATGCCGCACCGGTATCCGAATGGGGGCCGCTCATCGAGCGGAACACCCGTTTTCCCGCGCGCGTGAACGCCGGATTCCTGCAGGTGCTGGACCGCGGCCATGTGCGGCTGCGCGTGTTCGAGCGCGGTACCGGCGAAACCCTGGCTTGCGGCACCGGCGCCTGCGCGGCCGTGGTTGCCGGCATCCGGCTAGGCTTGCTGGATGCACGGGTCGACGTGCAGACCCGCGGCGGCCTGCTCACCATCGAATGGAACGCTGGCCAGAACCTTGCCGCACCGGTGTTCCTCACCGGGCCGGCGATCTCAGTATTTGAAGGTCAGGTCGACGTCCCCGATCTCACCTGAACTCCGGGGAACCACCGGGTTCCGATCAACGCCAGGAATTGTCCAGATGCACAACCCCATTCCACCGATCACCGAAGACGACATTGCCGAGTACCTGGCCAACACGCCCGATTTTTTCGAGCGCCACGCCAGTCTGCTGGCGGCCGTGCAACTCACCAGCCCGCACGGTCAGCGGGCGGTGAGCCTGCAGGAGCGCCAGGCCGAGCTGTTGCGCGAAAAAATCCGCGGCCTGGAGCTCAAGGCCGCAGAGATGATCCGCCACGGTCAGGACAACACCGCGATTGCGAACAAGCTGCAGCGCTGGACCCGTGCGCTGCTGCTGACCCGCGAAGCGCGTGACCTGCCCGAAGTGATCTCGCGCGAAATCGCGGAACAGTTCCTGGTGCCCCAGGTGGCCATCAAGGTCTGGGGGGTGTCTCCCGAATTCGCGCACGAAAGCTTTGCGCAGGACGCCAGCGACGACGTGATGGCGTTCTCGTCGTCCTTGAGCAAGCCGTACTGCGGTGGAAATCCCGGGCTGGAAGCGGCCCAGTGGCTGGTCGATCCGTCCTCGGCCGCTTCGCTGGCGCTCATCCCGTTGCGTGCCGGCATCGCACCCGACGCTTTCGGTCTGCTGGTGCTGGCCTCGTCCGACCCCCAGCGCTTTGCGCCCGACATGGGCACCGAGTTTCTGGAACGGATCGGCGAGCTCACCAGTGCGGCGCTCTCGCGCCTGCGGCCGGTGGTGGCGCCAGACGTCCTTTGACGATGCCACCCGCTGACGACGCGCAGCTCGTCCAGGCCTACCTGGAGCACGTGCGTGTCGAGAAGCGGCTGGCAGAACGCACTCTGGCCCTCTACAGCCTGGATCTCGACAAGCTCACCACCGAGGTGCACCGCAACGGCCTCACGCTGGTCAGCGTGCAGAGCACCCAGGTGCGCCGCTGGGTAGCCCAGATGCACAGTGCCGGGCGAAGCCCCCGCGGCATTGCGCTCATCCTCTCCGGCTGGCGCGGGCTGTACCGCTGGCTGGCACGCCAGGGCCTGATCCACCACAACCCGGTGCAGGACGTTCGCGCGCCCAAGGCCGGTAAGCCACTGCCCAAGGCGCTGGGTGTGGACGACTCCGTGCGCCTGGCCTCGCATGCCGAAGCGGCCGACGCGCCCGAACTCGAGTCGCGCGACCGCTGCATCACTGAGTTGTTGTACGGCTGCGGGTTGCGCATTGGTGAGCTGGTGGGCCTGGACGTGCAGGCCAGCGCGCAGGCGCGCGGCTGGATCGACGTGCAGGCGGGAGAAGCCCATGTGCTGGGCAAGGGGTCGAAGCGGCGCAGCGTGCCAGTGGGGCGGGCTGCCCTGCAGGCACTGGCCGACTGGCTGTCGATCCGCAGCATCTGGCTGGGCGAACGTGCCGCGCACAGTCCGGCCCTGTTCGTGGGTGCCGGCGGGCAGCGGCTGACACCCCAGCACATCCGGGTGCGGCTGAAGCGCCGCTCGCAGCTGGCTGGACTGACCACGCCGGTGCATCCGCACATGCTGCGCCATTCGTTTGCCAGCCATGTGCTGCAATCCAGCGGCGACCTGCGCGCGGTGCAGGAGTTGCTGGGCCACGCCAGCATCAGCACCACGCAGGTCTACACGCGGCTTGACTTCCAGCATCTGGCCAAGGTCTACGATGCCGCGCACCCACGCGCCGTGGCGAGGGCCACACCGCCCGAGCGTCCGCCCGCGTTGCCCGACCCGGAAGATTGAATCCTCGAACGCTGTGCCTGCCCCGGTGCCGCTCCGGCCCTCCGGGGGTATTCCCCGCTGGTTCACCCCGCCAGGCTGGAGTATCGTTTTATCAGTATTTGTTGATCTTCAAACCAAGGAGCCTCCCATGATCAAGCTGTTCATCGCACTCAAGTCTGTTTTGCTCGCGGCCTTCCTGGCAACGTCCCTGCCCGCACAGGCACAGGAAGCGATCAAGGTCGTGTACCACATGAGCGAAGGCATTCCCCAGGCCTCGCGGGCAATCAACAACATCCGCAACCATCTGGCCGCCGATCCGGGTGCCAAGATCGTTGTGGTCACGCATGGCCTGGGCATCGACTTCCTGCTGGATGGCGCCACCAACCAGATGGAGCAGCCGTTTGCTGGCGCCATCGGCGACCTGGCGGCCAAAGGGGTCGAGTTCCGCGTGTGCAACAACACCCTGGTGGCGCGCAAGATCGACGCCGCCAAGGTGGCCATGGAGGCCAAGGTGGTGCCCTCCGGGGTGGCCGAAGTGGCCCGCTTGCAGGCCCGCGAAGGGTTCGTCTATCTGCGCCCCTGAGAAAAGCCGGACCCGCCAGGCCCCATCTGTCAGGGCATGCCAGCGGCTGCAGCCGTTGAGCCGGTGTGTCGCATACACTCGCCGGCTGCGCGTTGTTCCCCTCCCGTTCCTGATAGATGCCCGCCATGTCGCTGATCCCCGCCACCATCCTCACCGGCTTCCTCGGTTCCGGCAAAACCACGCTGCTCAAGCGCGTGCTGAGCGAGGCCCACGGCCAGAAGATTGCCGTGATCGAAAACGAGTTCGGTGAAGAGAACATCGACAACGAAATCCTGGTCGCCGACACCCAGGAAAACATCATCCAAATGAGCAACGGCTGCATCTGTTGCACCATCCGCGACGACCTGCGCGCCACCCTGCAGGATCTGGCGGAGAAAAAGCGCAAGGGCGAGCTGGACTTCGAGCGGGTGGTCATTGAAACCACCGGCCTGGCCGATCCGGGCCCCGTGGCCCAGACCTTCTTCATGGATGATGAGGTCGCCGAGCAGTATCTGCTCGATGCCATCATCACCCTGGTGGACGCCAAGCACGCTGCCCCGCAGCTCAACGACCGCCAGGAAGCGCGCCGTCAGGTGGGGTTTGCAGACCAGATCTTCATCAGCAAGGCCGATCTCGTTGACGCCGAAGAGGTGGATGCGCTGATCCACCGCCTCAAGCACATGAATCCCCGTGCACCCATGCGTGCCGTGCACTTTGGCGACGTGCCCCTGAAAGACGTCTTCGATCTCCGTGGCTTCAACCTCAATGCCAAGCTCGACATCGATCCCGATTTCCTGAAGGCGGACGAGGACCACGACCACCACAGTCACGATCATGGTCATGACCACGCCCACGGTGAGCACTGCGATCACCCCTCGCACCAGCACGGCAACGGCGGTCACCACCACCACCACGACGATGACGTCAAGAGCTTCGTCTACCGCGCCACCCGCCCGTTCAACCCGGCCAAGCTGGAAGACTTCCTCGGCGCGGTCGTGCAGGTGTATGGGCCGCGCATGCTGCGTTACAAGGGCGTGCTGCACATGGAAGGTACCGACCGCAAGGTGATCTTCCAGGGCGTGCACCAGCTGATGGGCAGCGATCTGGGACCGGTGTGGGGCGAGGGCGAACCGCGCGTGAGCAAGATGGTGTTCATCGGCCTCGACCTTCCAAAGGATATCCTGGTCCAGGGCCTCGACCAGTCCCTGGTCTGATTCATGCCCCCAGCCGGTCCTTCTTACACGTTTGAGGGTTGACCGTGCTCTTTGTCTCGCTTCTCCAACGCTTGGGATTTCCCTCTGCCACCACCCGGCCCGGGACGGATGGGGCTTCGCTACAATCGCGCCCCGAATCAACCGGGACCCCCCGGCTCGCCAAGCGTGCGGCCAAAGCAGGTATAACGGCATCGGTAGCAACCGGCGATGGTTCCGGCGCCGCCCATGGCCGGCTGGCCACGCCATCCCGCCAGCCCGAAGACCGAGCATCGTCAGGATCTGAGAGGAGACCCGCTGTGAAAGCCCTGGCCACCAGGACCGCCAAAAAGGCCCCGTCGACCGCGTCGGGGGCCAAGGCCCGCACGGCAGCCGCTGTCTCCAAGGCGAAGCCGGCTCCGAAGAAGGCTGCGCCAGCCAAGTCAAAGCCCGCAGTGAAGGCGCCCAAGTCGGCCGCCCCGGCCGCAAAGAAGGTGGCTGCCGCCAAGCCCCAG
>JALORL010000229.1 GCA_025458915.1 Hydrogenophaga sp. | reverse complement strand
GCACCCCGCGGAACCCGCAAGGTGTTCTCCACCGTGGTTGCCCGAAAACCCGCCTGACCAGCGCTCAGCGCACGGTGCTGGCGCCGGCTTTCCAGGCCTTGTGGCGTTGATCGAAGCCCTGCGGGCTGAAGCCCACCATGACCTGGTCGCCGATCAGGATGTGCGGCACCCCACGCCCGCCAATGCGCTTGAACTCGGCACGGTTTTCGGCGTTGTGCTGCACGTCCTTTTGCAGGTAGGGAATGTTGCGCGCCTGCATGTGCTTGAGCGCCCGGTGGCAGTGCGGGCAGGTGGGGGTGGTGTAGATCACCACACGGTCGTCGGTGGCGGGCGCCGGGCTGCTGGCGACAGCAGGTTCGGCCGCCGCAGGCCTGGTGTTGGCTGAGGCGGGTCTCGGCTCGCGCTCGACGGGTGCCGGTGCCGGGCTGCCAGGGTTCCTGAACAGGTCGTCCAGCTGGGCATGGGCCTGCACGGCGGACAGCAGGGCAGTGGCCAACAGCAGGCGGCGAATGGGTGCGAATGTCATGCAGATCCTCCCTGGATCAAAGTGGCGATCGGTGTGGTGGCACGAAAGCCGACAAAGCGGCATTCGCAAATGTCGGAGCGCAGGCCGGGGCATTGCTCAGCCCGGTAAGCTGCGGCACCCCGCATTCTGATGCCTTCAACCCCGTGTGGCGCTCCGACCCAGGGCGGGGCTTCTTGTTTGCATGACGGCACCCATGGACCCCACGAACATGTTCACCCCCACCCGGGCTGCCGCGCTGGCGCGCGTCGCCGCCGTGCAGCCCGCCGCCTACGCCCGCACCCGCAACGCACTGGACGGCGCGGTCACCGGCCTCTCGCCCTACATCACGCACGGCCTGGTGAGCCTGCCCGAGGTGCTGGCCGGCGTGGCCGGGCGCCACCGCCTGGACGTGCAGCACAAATTCGTCTATGAGCTGGGCTGGCGTGAATTCTTTCGGCATGTCTGGCAGCAGCGGGGCCAGGGCATCCTGCAGTCGCTGCACGAAGGACCGCTGCCCGAACACTGTTATGCCAATGCGCTGCCCGCCGACATCCGCAGCGCGCAAACGGGCGTTCCCGTGATCGACCAGGCGGTGCGCACGCTGTACGACACCGGCATGCTGCACAACCACGCGCGCATGTGGCTGGCCAGCTATGTGGTGCATGTTCGCAAGGTGCACTGGCGCGCCGGCGCCGACTGGTTGTACGCGCACCTGCTGGACGGCGATCTGGCCAGCAACCACCTCAGCTGGCAATGGGTGGCGGGCACCGGCAGCAGCAAGCCCTATCTGTTCAACGCCGAGAACGTGGCGCGCTACGCACCCGAGGCCTGGCACAGCCCGGGCAGCGTGATCGACACCAGCTACGAAGCGCTGGACCGGCTGGCGCGCGATGCGGCGAAGACCGCAGGCGCGGAGCGCAAGACCCCGGTGGCCGCGACCACTGAACCTGAAGTGCATCCATCACCGCCTGCCGCCCTGGGTTGGTCTGCGCCGGACCCGCAGACCGTGGCCGGGCGCGATGTGTGGCTGGTGCATCCGTGGAACCTGGGCGATCTGCCCACCGACCTTCCGGCCGATGGACTGGTGCTGGGCCTGGCGGTGGCCGACTTTCACCGCGCATGGCCGTGGAACGAAGCACGCTGGCGCTTTGTTTCCGAGCGCATGCAGGCGTTGGCCCCGGTGTGCTGGAGCGGCGATGCGGCTGCCATCGGCGATGCGCTGAAAGCCGCGCGCAGCGTTCGCGCGGTGGACGAGCTGCACCTGCAGCCCTGGTTGCGCCAGTGGGCCGACTGCAGCGCGGCGCCTGCCCTGTTTCCGGCGGTGGAGCGCCGCTGCGACTCGTTCTCGAACTGGTGGAAACGCGCCATGCGCGATGTCGATTCGGTGGAGGCCCTGCTGGCGGGCCACCCAGGAACGGAGGGGTGATGGCTGTGGCGGTTGCCCCATGAAGCGGGACTGGATCAAGGACCGACTGATCACAGCGGTGGTCGCTGCCTTCTTCGGTGCTTTGGTGGGTCTGGCAGCGGCCTGGATCATCTCTGCCCCGGGAAAAAGGGACCACACCTTCATGCGCAGCATCGATGTCCTGGAGTGGATGCAGAACGGTGCCCTCTTCTTCGGCTTCATGGGGCTGGTGTTTGGCGCCAGCGCCGGCACGTTTGTGGGCTGGGTCATCAAGACCCTGTTCGAAACGCAGCACAAAACCTTCACCTACAACGGCTGGATTCCCAACTGGGTGATCGTGCTGCTGGTCGCGGGGTTTGTGGCGTACCTGCTCTGGCCCTGAGGCCTTGGGCACCGTGCAGCGGTGTGTGCGTTCTCGCACCGACGAAGCAGGCTGCAGCGCACTAAGGTCAAACCAATGCCTTCGGCCATGGGCCACTGCATGTCCTTTGATCCTTCCCTTGAGGAGTGCCTCCATGAACCCTGTATCTACGGCTGCAACCGGCACGGCTGTCCTTGACGCTGACCTCGCCGAACAGGCGCTGCCCGGCCACGGCATTCCCTCACAAGACCCGGCGCCCGGCGCGCAGATGCCGCTGATGCCCAGGGAAGAAAAGCGGGAGGGCCAGTCGGTGCTGGTGGGCGGCAGCCTGGTGGCCGGTGTGGCCGCCGGCGCGGCGGTGGGCGTGGCGGTGGCCGGCCCTGTGGGGGTGGTGGTGGGCGGTGCGCTGGGGGCGGCAGTGGGCGCGCTCGGTGGTACCGCCGTGGCAGCCGTCACCCCCGAAGCATTCACCGGCGACCAGGCCATGGCCGACGATGACGTGCAGTTGCACATCGAAGACAGCGGCGGCAGCGGACGGCCGGTGGTGCTGATCCACGGCTGGCCGCTCTCGGCCGACGCCTGGCGGCTGCAGGTGCCTGCGCTGGAAGCGGCCGGCTACCGCGTGGTGGCCTACGACCGGCGTGGGTTCGGCCGCTCGGACAAGCCCGAATCGGGCTACGGTTATGACACGCTGGCCGACGACCTGCAGCGCGTGATGGACACCTGCGGTCTGCAAGACGCCACGCTGGTGGGCTTTTCCATGGGCGGCGGCGAAGTGGCTCGGTACGTGGCGCGGCATGGCGAGTCGCGGCTGCGCAGCGTGGTGTTCGCCGCAGCCGTGCCGCCCTGCCTGATGCAGAGCGCCGACAACCCCGAAGGCCCGCTCACCCCTGAAAAGGCGGCGGCCAAGCGGGCGGCCTTCGAAGCTGGGCGCATGGCCTACTTCGACGCGTTCACCACCAGCTTCTTCTCCGCCCATGACCAGCTGCTGGTCACGGACGTTCAGCGTGCCGAAGCGATGGCCGTGTGCCTGGAATCGGCTCCGCACGCGGCCCTGGCCTGCATGGATGCGTTTGCCACCACCGACTTCCGCGACGATCTGAAGCAGATCACGGTGCCCACGCTGATCATTCACGGCGATGCCGATGCCATCGTGCCCATTGAGGGTTCGGGCCTGCGCACGCACCGCGCCGTGGCCCACAGCCAGCTGGTGACGGTGGCGGGTGCACCGCACGGGCTCAACGTGTCGCATGCGCAGGCGTTCAACGACGCGCTGCTGGCGTTCCTGCGGGATTGATGTGCGCGCGCCTCACCCCCCGCTGCGCAGCAGCATGGCGGGGTTGAGGTTCATCTGCCGCAGCAGGTAGCGCGCGCCCAGCCCCAGGCTGACAGCGCTCACGCCCACAGCCGTGAGCACACCGCTCCAGTACAGGCCGGCAGGGTCCATGTCCAGCCGCCAGCGCAGCAGCCCGGTGGCCAGCGCGCTGCCGGTCAGCACAGCGAAGCTGGCGGTCACCCCGGCCAGCACCGTGTATTCCCAGACCAGCACCCGGCGCAGGCTGGAATGGCGGGCGCCCAGGGCGTGCATCACGGTGGCGTCGAACACCTGGCGGGTGCGGCTGGCGGCCACCACGCTGGCCAGCACCAGCAGGCTCGCTGCCAGGCAAACGCCGGCCACCACCGCCAGGCCGCTGCTGGCGCGGCCCATGAGGGCCCGGGTTTCGCGCAGCAGCGATTCGGTGCGCACGCTGGCGATGTTGGGCGCCAC
>JALORL010000228.1 GCA_025458915.1 Hydrogenophaga sp. | reverse complement strand
TAGACGGTGAAACGCGGAATCTTCTGACGCACACGGCCGGTGAGCGGGTCGAACAGCTGCAGGGTTTCGACCTCGTCGTCGAACAGCTCGATGCGGATGGCCATCTCCGAGTGCTCGGCCGGGAAGACGTCGATGGTGTCGCCGCGCACGCGAAACTTGCCGCGCGAGAAATCGGCGTCGTTGCGGGCGTACTGCATGCGCACCAGCTGGGCGATCAGGTCGCGCTGGCCCACCTTGTCGCCGGTGCGCAGCGTCATGACCATCTGGTGGTAGCTCTCGGGTTTTCCGATGCCGTAGATGGCCGATACGGTGGCCACGATCACCACATCGCGCCGCTCCAGAATGCTCTTGGTGCAGCTCAGACGCATCTGCTCGATGTGCTCGTTGATGGCGCTGTCCTTTTCGATGAACAGGTCGCGCTGCGGCACGTAAGCTTCGGGCTGGTAGTAGTCGTAGTAACTGACGAAGTATTCGACCGCATTGCGCGGGAAGAACTCTCGGAACTCGCTGTAGAGCTGGGCGGCCAGCGTCTTGTTGGGCGCGAACACGATGGCCGGGCGACCGCAGCGTGCGATCACGTTGGCCATGGTGAAGGTCTTGCCCGAACCGGTGACCCCCAGCAGGGTCTGGAACACCTCGCCGTCGTTGACGCCTTCAACCAGCTGCCGGATGGCTTCGGGCTGATCGCCTGCTGGCGGGTAAGGGAGAAAAAGTTCGTAAGGCGAGCCGGGAAAACGGACGAACTCGCCTTCCGGCTGGGCGCTGGCTGGGGTTTCAGTCGGTGGGGTGGTCGAGCTCGGGGGGGTCGTTGTCAGGGCCATCGAACGATTGTGCCGGATGGTCCTCCGGCGCGCTGGCAGCCGGTGGACGGCGCTCCCACACAGCGGGTTTGGCCAGCAGTTCCACATAGCACTGGGTAGCGCCGGTCTGGGCCAGTTGGTCGAGTGCGCGCGTGAGTTCAGCGGCGGGCAGCGGTTGCGCGCTGTCCTGGTCGGCGCCGAAACGGCAATCAAAGTCCCAGAACTGCGCGCCCTCGGGCAGATCGTGGCGGCGCTCGCGTTTCATGTAGCGGCGGATGTCGTGCTTGACGGCTTCGAGCACGCGGTCGGGGTTCTTGCCTTCGGGGCGGAGCGGGTAGGTTTTTCTCATGGGTGTCCAGTGGGAGCGCGGGAATGACCGCGCGGCAAGGACGCGAACCCGGGCGCCGATTATGCGGTGCAGGGTTGGACTCAGGGATGCAGTCGGATGTCCACCAGGCCTTCACCCATGTGGCGGTGCGGGCCGAAAACGGCTTCCATGGCGGCAAGCTCGGCCGCCTGCCACTGCTCGAGCACCAGGCGTTCGCCATCGGTCAGCGCATCGGGACCCGGGGCGTCGCCGTGCAGTTGCACGATGCGCAGGTAGGCGGCGTACACCGGCGCCACCAGCGAAGCATCGCCCAGGACAGATTCAAGTGCTGTCCGGTAACGCTGCTCGGCCACCTGCCGCTGCTCGGGGGTGGTGTCGTCGGGCACCGAAATGCGCAGGGAGTAGGTCATGTCGATGGGCAGGAGAGTCACAGGCACGGGCAAAGGCACAATGGCCGATTATCAGACGCCGGTTGTCCGGCGCCCCGACCATGAACACCACGCTACCCACCCCCGGCAAGGAAGAGATTGCCCTGCTGCCCGAATTCGAGCGACTGGGGCTGGACCGCATCGTTCTGGTGACCAACAGGGCGCAGGCGATCGAGGCCAGCGCCGCCTTGCGGGACCACCCCGCCTGGGGATTCGACACCGAGTCCAAGCCCACCTTCTTGAAGGAGCAGGTTTCCGACGGGCCGCACATCGTTCAACTGGCCACGCTGAACCGGGCCTGGGTGTTCCAGTTGCACGACACCGGCTGCCGCGATGTGGTGGCTGGGTTGCTGTCCACGGACGCACACACCAAAGCCGGGTTCGGACTGGGAGATGACAACAAGCGCATCCGCTCCAAGCTGGCGGTGGAACCGGCCGGGGTGCTGGAGCTGAACGCGATCTTTCGCGCCCGCGGTTACCGAAAGGACATGGGCGTGAAGGGCGCGGTGGCGGTGCTTTTCCAGCAGCGCTTCATCAAGTCCAAGAAGGCAGCCACCTCGAACTGGGCGAATGCTCGCCTGAGCGAAGCGCAACTGGTGTACGCCGCCAACGATGCCTACGCGGCGGCCCGCGTTTTCGCGGCGCTGCGGGTCTGAGCCTGCCGCAACGGCAGCAGCAGGTCACCCAGGCCGTTGTGGTCGATTTCGTGCATGAGGGCCAGCAGGCGCCCCACTTCGCCCCTGGGAAAACCTTCGCGGGCAAACCAGTTGAGGTAGTTGCCCGGAAGGTCTGCAATCGCCCGACCCTTGTACTTGCCGTAGGGCATGGTCACGGTGAACAGGCGTTCCAGATCTTCGGACTTCATGCGTGCCCTTCGCCGGTCGCATGCTGCGGGCTCGGGTGCCGCTGATCCAGCCAACCGCCCACCAGCGCGTTGAATTCCTGCGGCTTCTGCTTCATCAGCCAGTGGCCGGCTTCAAGCCCCTGGGCCATGCTTCCGGGGGTGTCCGCCAGCTGCGACAGCCAACGGTCCGAATGGAACATGAAGGGCTTGCGTTTGCCGTAGATGAACAGGGTAGGAATGCGGGGACCGAACACCCGGTCGACCCTGGCCACGCCACGCAGTCCGCCGAAAGAACGGCCCCATTGCATGGCATAGGGATAGTTCATCTGCCAGCCAATGCGGCCGGGTGCGGTACGGCAGCCGATCTTGCGCGCCATGAAACGGGTCATGGCATCGGCCAGACCAGGCCACCAGCGCCCCAGGCGCCAGGCGGCCGAGAGCCACACCTGATAACCCGCGATCAGGAATCTTTCCTTGGCGGTCTGGCCCCTGAAATAGGCCCCTGAATTGGTGTCGCCGATGTCGGTACCGACGACGCCGGCGATGCGCCGGGGGTTGCGGGCCGCGTATTCGTAGCCGAAGAAGCAACCCCAGTCGTGCAACACGAGGTAAATCGGTTCGGTCGGGCTGATGGTGTCCACCACGGCACCCAGCAGTTCACACATCTGGTCCACCGACACCGGGCGCGGTGGCTTGTTCAGGTCGTAGCCCGGCAGTGGGAAACGCACGCAGCGGTAGCGGTTGCTGAGCGCGGTCACCGCCTCGTCCCAGAGCGCCGGGGAATCGGGCCAGCCGTGCAACATGACCAGGGTGGGTCCCTGGCCTTCGATGGTGATGTCGAGATCCTGAACGCGCAGGCTGGTGGACATGGGGTACTCCGCTCGATTCCGTTCGGAGGCATGGTATCGGAGCCAGGGAAACCGGGCGTCACCAACATGCCACCGCCGAACGGCCGGAATCTGCCGCTCGGTGATACTCGCGCGATGCGCGCCACCATCTTCACCACACCAGTGGTCAACACCCTGTTGCGGGTGTTTTCGATTGCCTTCCTTCGCCTGACCGGCTGGCGGCTTGAAGGGGCGCTGCCGGAGCACGCCCGAAAGAGCGTGTTCATTGCGGCACCCCATACCAGCAACTGGGACCTGCCCTACACGCTGATGGTGGCGTTTGCATTGCGCCTGAACATCTGCTGGATGGGCAAACAGAGCATCTTCCGGGCGCCATTCGGCGGCGTGATGCGCTGGCTGGGCGGCATTCCGGTGAACCGGGAGCAGTCCACCAACCTGGTGGCGGCGTCCGCAGCCGCCATCCGGGCAGCGAACGGGCCGCTCCAGTTGATCGTGCCACCCGAAGGGACGCGCAGCAAGACACGCTACTGGAAAACCGGGTTTTATTACATCGCGCTGCAAGCCCAGGTGCCCATCGTCATGCCACGCCTGAACCGGAAACCGGCCCGGACGCGGGCGCCCGAGCATTCTTCCGGCGACTCAGAGTGCCTGGGCGAGGCGGCCGATGCCCTCTTCGATCTTATCCACGCCCACGGTGGCAAAGCTCAGGCGCAGGGTGGCAGGGTCGGGGTTCGCGGCGTAGAACGGTGCACCCGGCACGAAGGCCACGCCTTTTTCGATGGCGCGTTTGGCCAGCTCACCGCCGTCGGCCACCCTGCCGCCCGCGCCGGTGAGGCGGGCCCATACAAAAAGGCCGCCTTGCGGTTGCACAAACGAGATCGCGTCGCCGAGTTCGCGGCGCAGGGCGTTGTCCATGGCCGCGGCCCGTTCCGCATAGACCGCCCGCACCCGCTCCAGGGTGGCGGGCATGCGGCCGGCCTTGAGGTACTGCGCGGCGGTGGCCTGGGC
>JALORL010000227.1 GCA_025458915.1 Hydrogenophaga sp. | reverse complement strand
GCCCCTGCTTCTGGGTGTTCTGGCGCGCCGACGAAGCCCGCCTGCTCGACGGCGAGCCCATGGCCATGCCGCAGATCGTCACGCTGAGCTACCACGACGCAGGTCGCTGGCTGGACGCTCAGGAGCGGGTGGACCAGGTTCCCGCCCCCGAAGAGGTGGTGGACTGGTTGCGCAGTTTTGTCGATGCCACCTACCAGCCCGAGCCCAAGCGCCGCAAGCGCCCGGACAGCTTCCGGCCGCTCACCGACCGCTTCGGCCAACCGGTGCGCATCTCGACCGGTAAAACCGGCAAGGGCCCACAACCGTGACGCTGCGCATCGGCATCAGCGCCCGCCTGCTCCACCAGCCGCCTGACGGCTTGGGACTGCCCCAGAAGCGTCTGCAGTTTCTGGAAAGCAGCATGGCGCACTGGATCATGGCCCACCGGGCCATCGCGCTCATGGTGCCGTTCGTGGATGCCGAGAGCCCCCTGTCGGTGAACCGGGCCCCCATGGCCGACATCGTCGATCTGCTCGACGGGCTGGTGCTGCAGGGGGGCATCGATGTCTGCCCCGAAACCTACGGCGAAACCCCACGCGACCCGGCCTGGGCCGGCGACGCCATCCGCGACCGCTACGAACTGGAACTGCTGCACGCCTTCATCGAGGCCGGCAAGCCCGTGCTGGGCGTATGCCGGGGTGCGCAGCTCATCAACGTGTACTTCGGCGGCAGCCTCGTGCAGGACATTCCCAGCCTGTGGCCCGGTGCGGTGACCCACCAGGACACCGGCCGCTACGACCGGCTGGTGCACCCGGTGCGGTTCGAAGCCGGCTCCACGCTCGAGCGCCTGTACGGCAACAGCACGGCGCACCGTGTCAACAGCATCCACCACCAATGCGTGGACCGCCTCGGGCAAGGCCTCATGGTGGAGGCCCGAAGCCCGGAAGATGGGGTGGTCGAAGCCATCCGCCACGAAGGGCCCGGCTTCGTGCTCGGTGTGCAGTGGCACCCCGAGTTCCACCTCTCGCCGGTCGAAGAAATGCAGGGCCTGCTCGACAGCGGCCCCGTGATGCTCGAATTCCTGCGTGCTGCCCGCAACCGCGCCGACCGGCACCGCAGCGGTGCCGCCGTGGTGCATCCCGGCAGCCCCTTGCCCAATTTCACATGAGCACCAGCGACGACAGCTTCTTCTCGCGCTGGTCGCGGCGCAAGACGCAGGTGCGCTCGGGCCAGCCGCTGCCGGCCGAGCCGGTGCCTGCGCCAGCCACTGCGCCCGTTGTTGCACCCGTTGCAGCCCCCGACGGTGCCATGGCGGGAACGCCCGCGGCTGCCGTCCCGCCTCCCGCCGACGCGGCCGGTGCTCGCCAGCCCGCCGAGCCCTCGCAGCCGCTGGTTACCCTGGAAGACGTGGCCAAGCTCACGCCCGATTCCGATTTTTCGGCCTTCGTGGCGCGTGGTGTACCGTCCAGCGTGCGCAACGCCGCCGTGAAGAAACTGTTCGCCGATCCGCGCTTCAACGTGATGGACGGCCTCGACATCTACATCGACGACTATTCCAGGCCCAGTCCGCTGGCCGCAGCCGACATGGCCCGCATGGTCGGCGCCCAGTTCCTCAAGCTGGTGGACGACCCCAACCAACCAGCGGCACCCAAGGCTGCTGAAGCCGCCACGGGCAACACCACCGCCAGCGCAGCGGCTGCACCGGCCAAGCCCGAAGCCCTTGCCTCCTCTCCCACAGAGCCCGCCAACGCAGCGGGCCACCGCGACCCCGTCGCCCCACCCCCACAACCCCACGATGACCACGCTGATCTGCAACTGCAACCAGACGATGCCCCTGGACCCGAAGGCCCTGGGCAGCGCCCTGGATGAAGACCTGACCGTCCACACCACGCTGTGCCGGCGCGACGCCCCGGCCTTCCAGCGTGCCACCCGCAGCGGCGAAGACCTGGTGGTGGCCTGCACCCAGGAAAGCCGGCTGTTCACCGAGCTGTCCGAACAGACTGAAGGCGCGGTGGCACTCGACGTGCGGCCCATCCGCTTCGTCAACTTGCGTGAAACCGGCGGCTGGAGCCGCGAAGCCAAGGCCGCCACGCCCAAGATGGCCGCGCTGCTGGCGGCGGCTCGCCTGCCTGACCCGGAACCCGTGCCCACCGTCACCTACAAGAGCGCTGGCCGCCTGCTGGTGATCGGCGACCTGGAAGCGGCCGAGCGCGCCGCTGGCCTGGTGGCCGACACGCTGGATGTGTCCATCATGGCCACCGGTGGCGCCGGCATGCAGGAGCGCCGTTATCCGGTGCTCGCGGGCCAGGGCCTACAGGTGCGCGGCTGGCTGGGCGCGTTCGACGTGAGCTGGACCACCGGCAACCCCATCGATCTCGACCTCTGCACCCGCTGCAACGCGTGCCTGGCCGCCTGCCCGGAGGACGCCATCGGCCTGGACTACCAGATCGACATGAGCCGTTGCAAGTCGCACCGCGCCTGCGTGACGGCCTGCGAATCGGTGGGGGCCATCAACTTCCAGCGCGAGCCGCAGTCGCACAGCGACCGCTTCGATCTGGTGCTGGACCTGCGCCGCGACCCGGCCTTCAGCCAGCACGCGCATCCGCAGGGTTACTTTCACCTGCCGCATGGCTTGTCCGACCCCAAGGCAACCGACACCCTGCTGAAGCTGCGCGAACTCGTGGGCGAATTCGAGAAGCCCAAGTTCTTCACCTACAAGCAGAAGCTCTGTGCCCACGGCCGCAACGAAACCGTGGGCTGCAACGCCTGCGTGGAAGTCTGCTCGGCACTGGCGGTGTCCAGCGACCTCAAGCGCAACCAGATCGTGGTCAACCCCAACCTGTGCGTGGGTTGCGGCGCCTGCACCACGGTGTGCCCCACCGGTGCCCTGAGCTACGCCTACCCGCGCGCCAGCGAGCAGGGCGTGCGGCTGCGCACCCTGCTGGCCACTTACCAGAAAGCGGGTGGTACGAACCCGGTGGTGCTGTGGCACAGCCAGGAGGCGGGCACCGCGCTCATCAACGACCTGGGCCGTGCTGCTTCGCTCGACAAGACCGTGCGCGGCGTGCCAGCCCGCGTGATCCCGCTGCCGCTGTGGCACACCGCCTCGGTGGGGCTGGACCTGTGGCTCACGGCGTTTGCCTACGGCGCATCGCAGGTGTGGGTGCTCATGACCGGCGACGAAGCGCCGCAGTACCGCGACGCCGTTCGCGAACAGATGGCGGTGGCGCAGGCGCTGGTCACCGGCATGGGCTACACCGGCCAGCATTTCAAGCTGATCGAAGTGCGCGGTGCGCAAGACCTCAAGGCCCTCGACGCCGCGCTGGGGGAAACCCCGGCCCAAGGGGTCAAGCGCCGCGCCAGCTTTGCGGTGCAGGCCGAAAAGCGCGCCACGCTCGAACTCGCGCTCGACCACCTGCTGCAGGACAGCGCCACCCAGCGCACACCCACCGAGGCGATTGCGCTGCCTGCCGCTTCGCCGCTGGGCACCATCGCCGTCAACAAGGACAGCTGCACGCTGTGCCTGAGCTGCGTGAGCGCCTGCCCGGCCAGCGCCCTGCAGGACAACGCCGAGCGCCCGCAGCTGCGCTTCATCGAAAAGAACTGTGTGCAGTGCGGCCTGTGCGCCACCACCTGCCCGGAAAACGCCATCACGCTGCAGCCGCGCCTGCTGCTGGGCGAGCAGCGCAAGCAGCTGCGTGTACTCAACGAAGCGCAGCCCTTCCAGTGCATCCGCTGCAGCAAGCCGTTCGGCACGCTCAAGGGCATCGAGGTCATGCTCTCCAAGCTGTCCGGCCACGCCATGTTCCAGGGCGAGGCGCTGGAGCGGCTGAAGATGTGTGGCGACTGCCGCGTGGTCGACATCTACTCGAACGCCAACGAAAAACGCATCACGGATTTATGACCCCCCTGCGCTGCTTCGCGTCTTCCCCCAGGGGACCACACCCTCGGCCTGGCAAAGCCAGATCCTGGGTGTGTGCTTGATGCGGTGGCAGCACTCCATCTTTTCTGGTGTTCCCACCCTCGACGAAGAGACCGCCCGTGCCGAGGTGTACGGCCTGCTGGCCGCGCTGTACTACGCGCCGCCCTCGCCGGAACTGTTGGAGCAGTTGCGCGTCGCCGTGACCGAGGCGCCAGCCGCGGGTGGCTTTCTGGAAGAGCCCTGGCGCGAGGTGGTGGCTGCGACACGGGACCTGGGCAACGAAGCTGTCTGCGCAGCGACCTGGCTGAGCTGGGCCTCGCGCGCGATGACAGCATGCCCGAGACCGAAGACCACATCGCCTACTGCTGCGAGGTGATGCGCTTCCTGATCGCCGGCGACGACGTGAGCGTGTCCAACCTCACCCAGCAGCAGAAGTTCTTCACCACCCACCTGCAGCCCTGGGTGCTGCAGATGTGCGACGCCATCACTGCCCACCCCCGGGCAAAGTTTTATGCCGCGCTGTCGGGCTTCACCCGTGCCTTCATCAGCGTAGAAGCCCAGGGCTTCGACATGCTGGCCTGAGCCGGCCCAGCAACCACCTGCGATCGCTTCTTTGCGCACCCATCCGCCCTGGCGCGCGGTGTTCTCCTGAAACCCCGGGCACCCCAACCCAGCCCCACCCGCCAAAATCAAAGCGTCCCCGGCCGCCCATCCCCGGTCGGCGCCGCGTCCGGCGCCCGCGGTTCGGTCAGCAACTGCACGCTGAACGCCGCCCCCACCGCATCGCTGCGGTTTTCGGCCGTGATGTGTCCGCCGTAGCGCTCCACCAGCCCCACGCTGATCCACAGCCCCAGGCCATTGCCGTCGTTCTTGGTGGTGAAGAATGGCCGGAACAGGCGTTCGCGCACCTCGGCCGAGAGACCCGGGCCGCTGTC
>JALORL010000226.1 GCA_025458915.1 Hydrogenophaga sp. | reverse complement strand
GTGGACCTGGGCGTGTTCGTGCTGCACGCGGTGCAGATCGCCATGTGGCTGTCGGTGCCGGCGCTGCTGGTGGAGGCCGGCGTGGTGTCGGCCGGGCAGTGGAAGGTGTACCTGCCGGCGGTGCTGGGCTCGCTGCTCATCATGGGCGGGTTGCTGTTCCGGCTGGAGCGCATGGGCCATTTCCGCGCGGTGTACCTCGGTTCGATTGCGCTGATCGCGCTGGTGCAGCTGGGTTTCCTGTTCAGCCTGCAGGCGCCTTCGCTGTGGGCGGTGGCGGCGCTGCTCACGCTCTACTTCGTGGGCTTCAACACCCAGGAAGCCAGCCAGCCCAGCCTGGCCTCGCGGCTGGCCAAGCCGCAGCAGCGCGGTGCGGCGCTGGGCGTCTACAACACGCTGATGTCGCTGGGCATCTTTGCCGGCGGGGTACTGGGTGGCATGGTGGCCAAGCTGGCGGGCAGCGCCGGCATCTTCACCGCCAGTGCGGTGCTCATGCTGTTGTGGCTGGTGCTGGCCTGGCCCATGAAGAAATAGCCCACCCCCGCGCCGCGCTTGCAGCGCGTCACCCCCTCAAGGGGGCGACGCCAACGGACCGGCACAGCCGGATCCCGCACCGGATACACCGGTGCCTCCCTGTTTTGCGACCTGGACCCAGCCTCATCACGGCTGCGCGTTGGGGTTGCGCGGGGCCATGGACCGCATCATGAGTGCCGACATGGTGCTGTAGAGCGGGCGGCTGATCATGCGCGAGACCAGGCTGGCCAGCAGGGCGCAGGCCATGAGGCTCAGCACCATGCTGTGGCCGTCGGTCATTTCCATCACGATGATCATGGCGGTGATGGGGGTTTGCGTCACAGCAGCCAGAAAGCCGCACATGCCCAGCGCAATCAGCGCCGGGCCGTGGGGCGAGTTCAGCAGCCAGGCCACGTCGGCGCCGAGCCCGGCGCCCAGCGACAGGCTGGGGCCGAAGATGCCACCGGGCACACCGGCCCAGGCCGACAGCCAGGAGGCGATGAACTTCAGGCCCGTGTAGAGAAACGGCTGCTGGGCCTGGGGCGGCCCGCCCGCCGAGGCCTGGTCCAGCAGCTCGCGCGTGTGTTCGTGGCCTACCCCCACGGCCGCGCCATCGCTCACCACGGCAATCACTGCCACCGCAAACCCACAGATCGCAGCGAAGGTCACCGGGCGCTTGCGGCGGTAGGCGCAGAAACGGTCGGGCAGGCCGGTGAACGAGGCCAGCATGAGGCGCGACAGCAGACCCCCCAGCAGGCCGCTGGCCACCGCCACCACGGTGCCGGGTGCCAGCAGGTTCCACCAGGACACGCCTTCGGCCCGCACCCGGCCGAAGTACGACAGGTTCCCAAACGCCGACACGGCCACCAGGCCGGCGACCACGATGGCCGCGAGCATGAGGCCGCTGCTGCGGTCCTGCAGCCGGCGCGAGAGTTCTTCAATCGCGAACACGATGCCGCCCAGCGGGGTGTTGAAGGCGGCCGCAATACCGGCAGCGCCACCGGCCACCAGCAGTTCGCGGTCGCTGATGCCCGAGCGGGGCGACAGCCAGCGCCGCGCGTGCAGCATCACCCCGGCGGCCACCTGCACCGACGGTCCCTGCCGCCCCACCGACAGGCCCGCCAGCAGGCCACCCGACACCGCGAGGATCTTGGCCACGCTCAGCTTGAGCGACACGAAGCGCGAACGCTCTTCCAGCGGCGTTTCCGGCGCCAGCGCCGTCAGCACCTGCGGCACGCCCGAGCCGCCCGCCCCCGGCGCCCAGCGGCGCACAGCCCACACGATCAGCGCGGTGAGGGCCGGGGTCCAGAGCAGTGGGGCCCACCAGGCGCTGCTGCGCAGACCCTGGTACAGGTCGATGGCCGCGTCGGCCAGCAGGGTGAACACCACCACCGCCAGCCCGGCCAGCACCGCATAGGCAATCACGATGGCCCGGTCCAGCCACTGGCGCCCTCCCCCCATCTCGTCGCGCAGGTTCTGCAGGAAGTCTGGTTCGCCCTTCATGGGGTTGCAGTGTAGGCGCATCGCCCCGGCGGCCTCCCCAGGGTGGCGGATCTGCACCCCGTTGCGGGATGGAGTTGCGGCACAATGACCAGTCGACGGCGGCGCCCGGTGTGCCGCCCACCGGCTTCTCTAAGGAATTCACCATGGCATCCGTCAACAAAGTCATCCTCGTCGGCAATTGCGGCCGCGACCCCGAAATCCGCTACCTGCCCTCGGGCCAGGCGGTGGCCAATGTGAGTGTGGCCACCTCCAGCCGCCGCAAGGACAAGAACAGCGGCGAGACGATCGAAGACACCCAGTGGCACCGCGTCACCTTCTACGACCGGCTGGCCGAAATTGCTGGCGAATATGTCAAGAAGGGCCGCCCCATCTACGTGGAAGGGCGCCTGAAGTACGGCACCTACACCGACAAGGCCACGGGTGTGGAGAAGAACACCGTGGACATCATCGCCACCGAGCTGCAGCTGCTCGGCGGCCGCGAAGGCATGGGCGGTGGCGGCGGTGAAGCAAGTGGTGGCGGCGGGTATTCGCGTCCTGCCGCCGCGCCCCGCCAGGCCCCTGCCGCCCGCCCCGCGCCCGCACCGGCCCCGGCGCGCCAGTCCAGCGGTTTCGACGACATGGACGACGACATTCCGTTCTAGCGTCGGCCAGAAGCTCCTGCAAGCCCGCCGCCGCGCGGGCTTTTTTGTGCCTGCCAGGCGTGCGCCGCGGGACCGGCTTCGCATACAGTGTGCTCACCCACCAGCCGCCCCCCGCCCATGACCGACGCCGACACCCTGCCCGCCACCGACCCCGAGTTTGCCAACGTCCTGCCGCCCGACGACCCGCTGCGCGAAGAGCTGCACAACGAAGTGCACGCGCGGCCGGCGGCGCGCATCCGCCTGCCGGTGCTGATCGTGTTCGTGGCTGTGCTCAACGAAGGCGTGGACCGCGCGCAGGAATGGGCGCACCTGCGCCGCCTGCCCGGCCAGGACGACCTGCCGCTGGAGCACCTGAAAGGCAACTTCGTGCGCCTGCGCTTTGGCGACTACACCCTCAAATGGGAGCGCCACAGCGAATTCACCCGCTATTCCATCGTGCAGCCGCTGCCCGAAGGCACCGGCCTGGGCGCCAGCGACCCAGTGCTGCTGGATGCATTGGTGACCCCGCCCGGCTGGCTGCATGCGATTCCCGGGCGCACCGTGGCCGCCATCAAGATGGTGATGCTGCAGGCCGAGCTGCCCGAGCAGACCCGCGCGGCCCAGGCGCTGCTGATGGAACAGGCGCAGAAGTGGTTTGGTGGCCGCACGGTGGTGGCTTCGCAGCTCGGTGGTGGCCATTCGTGGGCACTCACCGACTTCTGGCTGCACCCCTCTGGCTTCGAGCGCATGCTGGTCATCACCCCACCCGACACCACCGAAACCCGGGCCGGGCGCATTTCTCAGCGGCTGTTCGAGGTGGAGACCTACCGCCTCATGGCCCTGCGCGGCCTGCCGGTGGTCAAGGCCTTGTCGCCTATGCTGGCCGACGCCGAGGCCCAGCTCGCGGCCATCACTGCGCAGCTGGAGAGCAAGTCCACCTCGGAGCAGGCCCTGCTGGACCAGCTGGTGGCGCTGGCAGCGCGGGTGGAGCGCGCCACGGCCGAAAACGTGTACCGCTTCTCGGCCACGCGCGCTTACGACAACCTGGTGAGCCAGCGCATTGCCGAGTTGCGCGAAAAGCCGATTCAGGGCACGCAGACCATCGGTGAATTCATGCAGCGCCGGCTCTCACCGGCCATGGCCACCGTGGCCGCCACCGCGCAGCGGCTGGCGTCCTTGTCCGAACGGGTGTCGCGCGCCAGCGCACTGCTGCGCACGCGGGTCGATATCGTCACCGAGGCGCAGAACCAGCAACTGCTGGAAAAACTCACGCGCGGCCAGGAACTGCAGCTGCGCTTGCAGACCACGGTGGAAGGTCTGTCGATTGCCGCCATTTCCTACTACGTGATCAGCCTGCTGTTGTATGCCGCCAAAGGCGCCAAGGCCGCCGGGTTGCCGGTGCAGCCCGAAGTGGCGGTGGGTGCTCTGATTCCGCTGGTGCTGTGGGCCGTGTGGCGCACCACGCGGCGCATCCACGACAAGATCAAG
>JALORL010000036.1 GCA_025458915.1 Hydrogenophaga sp. | reverse complement strand
GCCCTGCAGACCCTGCCCAGCGGCGAAGCCCTGGCCGCAGGCGGCGTGGTCGTCATGCCGGTGGCCAGCTTCCGCGCCGCCAGCGGACTGGCCTGCCGCGAATTCGAACAGGAAGCCCAGGGCCGCATTGCCCACGGCCTGGCCTGCCGCGAGGGCGACCAGTGGGTGGCCCGCGCGGTGCTCGACCGCGGCCCGGCCAGCGGCACCCTGGGCAGCGAGCCCGCGTTTGCCCCGGCCAGCGGCGAGGCCGACGCCCTGGCCACCCTGCTCGACCGCCTGGGCGCCGGCGCCACCCTCGGCGCCGACGAAGAACAGCGCCTGATCGAACAGGGCTGGACCGCCGGCCGCTGACGGCCTCGAAGCCGCACGGGGCGGCGCGGCAAAGGCTGTCACAACCCGTCACCGCACCAAGGGCGCAACAGACCTGCCGCCCGGGGGGTGGCTGCTAAGATTCGCGGCTGTTCAGCCGCACCCGCCGGCTGCCCCCGAACCGGCCCGGTCGGCTTCCCGAGACCCCCGCCTCATGTCCGTTGCCCTTGCCGCCAACGCGCCCAGCACCTTCGAAATCAAGAGCGCCAACCTGCCCCTGGTGGCCCTGCTGCTCAAGTCGGCCGACCTCGGCCGACTCAGCACCGAATTCGCCCAGCGCTTCGGCGACATTCCCGACTTCTTTGACAACGACCCGCTGGTCATCGACCTGGGCCCGCTGCAGCAAGCCGAGCCCGGTGCCGCGGCCGACTTTGCCGGCCTGCTGACGCTGCTGCGCAGCCACCGCCTGAACCCGATTGCGGTGCGCGGCGGCGATGACGCCCAGATGGCGCTGGCCCTGCAGGCTGGCCTGATGGCCGCGCCCGACGCCACCCTGCAGCGGGCTGCCCCCGCCCAGCAGCCCCAGCCCATCGCGCCGCAGCCGGTGGCCGAGCCGGTGGCACCGCAGGCGCCCGCCCCCGGCGCCCTGGTCATCGACAAACCGCTGCGCTCCGGGCAGCAGGTCTACGCCCGTGGCCGCGACCTGGTGGTGATGGCCATGGTCAACCCCGGCGCCGAAGTCATTGCCGACGGCCACATCCATGTGTACGCCCCGCTGCGCGGCAAGGCCATTGCCGGCGCCCGCGGCAACGGCGACGCCCGCATCTTCGCGCTGTCCATGGCGCCCGAGCTGATCTCCATTGCCGGCATCTACCGCACCAGCGAGGTACCGCTGCCCGACACCGTGCTGGGCAAGGCCGCCCAGGTGCGCCTGGTCGCCAGCGACGACGGTGAGCGCCTCGTCATCGATCCGCTGGCGCTCTGACGCGCCCGGCCACCCATTCTTCCGCCAACCCCTTTCTGAAAGACCCGTCACCATGAGCAAGATCGTTGTCGTCACCTCCGGCAAAGGCGGCGTGGGCAAAACCACCACCAGCGCCAGCTTCGCCTCCGGCCTGGCCCTGCGCGGGCACAAGACGGCCGTCATCGACTTCGACGTCGGCCTGCGCAACCTCGACCTCATCATGGGCTGCGAACGCCGCGTGGTCTACGACCTGATCAACGTCATCCAGGGCGAAGCCAACCTCAACCAGGCACTCATCAAGGACAAGCAGTGCGAGAACCTGTTCGTGCTTGCCGCCAGCCAGACGCGCGACAAGGACGCCCTCAGCCAGGAAGGCGTGCACAAGGTGCTCACCGACCTGTCTGAGATGGGTTTCGAGTACATCGTGTGCGACTCGCCGGCCGGCATCGAAACCGGCGCGCTGATGGCCATGCACTACGCCGACGAAGCCCTCATCGTCACCAACCCGGAAGTCTCCAGCGTGCGCGACTCCGACCGCATCCTGGGCATGCTCGGCAGCAAGACGCAGCGCGCCATCGAAGGCAAGGAACCCATCAAGGAACACCTGCTGATCACGCGCTACAACCCCACGCGCGTGGCCGACGGCCAGATGCTCAGCCTGGAAGACATCCAGGACATCCTGCGCATCAAGCTGATTGGCGTGATTCCCGAGAGCGAAAGCGTGCTCACCGCCTCCAACCAGGGCATGCCGGCCATCCACCTCAAGGGCACCGACGTGGCCGAGGCCTACAGCGACGTCATCGACCGCTTCCTGGGCGCCGAAAAACCGCTGCGCTTCATCGAAGCCGAAAAGGCCGGCTTCTTCAAGCGCCTGTTCGGGGGGAAATGACGCATGTCGATCTTTTCCTTCCTGCTCGGTGAGAAGAAAAAAACCGCCAGCGTTGCCAAAGAACGCCTGCAGATCATCCTGGCGCACGAGCGCAGCGGCCGCAATGCCGCCGAGCCCGATTATTTGCCCGCCCTGCAGCGCGAACTGGTGGCGGTGATCGGCAAGTACATCAAGATCAACCCGGACGACATCAAGGTCCAGCTCGACCGCCAGGACAACCTGGACGTGCTGGAAGTCAAGATCGAGCTGCCGGACCGCAAGTAAGGCCCCCACGCTCCGCCGCTGCGCGGGTCGCTGCCCCCCGAGGGGGCTGATCCGGCTTGGGGCGGCCCGGCGCCGGATCGCTGAATCTCCACGCTCCGACGCAGCAACTGGCCAGAGGCGGAGCGGTCCAGGGACACCGAAGATCCGGCTCCGCCGGTCCAAGGTGTCGCCCCCCTTCCAGGGGGGTGACGCCGAAGGCGGCGCGGGGGGTGGTCACATCCTGCGGCGGGGGGTTCTATCATCCGTTCATGCTGATCGAAACCCTCGGCGCCGCCCGCGACATGGGCCGCCTGAACCAGATCCTGGGTGTGCTCATCCGCCACGGCTTCGGCGACAGCGTGCGCCGCCTGGGTCTGGCCGACGGGCTGGAAAAAGCCGGCCACGCGCTGCACCGGGACCACGCCGCCGACCTCGCCCGGCTGGAGCCACCGGTGCAGGTGCGCCTGGCGCTGGAGGAACTCGGGCCCACCTTCGTGAAACTCGGCCAGGTGCTGGCCGGCCGCGCCGACCTGTTCGGCCCCGAGTGGATTGCCGAGTTCGAGAAGCTGCACAGCCATGTGCCGGCCGTACCGCTCGAGACGCTGCGGCCCCAGCTGCGCGAAGACCTCGGCGGCGAACCCGAGGCGGTGTTCGCCCGTTTCGATCCCGAACCGCTCGCCGCCGCCTCCATCGCCCAGGTGCACCGAGCGCGCCTGAATGACGGCACCGAAGTGGTCGTGAAGATCCGCCGCCCCGGCATTGCCGACACCATCGAAGCCGACCTGCGCCTGCTTGGCCGCATCGCCACTGTTGCCGAAACCGAGCTGCCCCAGCTCAAGCCCTACCGCCCCACCCAGCTGGTGCGCGAACTGGCGCGTTCGCTCAAGCGCGAACTCGACCTGGCCAGCGAATGCCGCAACGCCGAGCGCGTGGCGGCCCATTTCGCCGACCAGCCCTGGATCGTGGTGCCGCGCGTGCACTGGGCCCACACCACCGAACGCGTCAACGTGCAGGACTTCATCGACGGCGTGCCCGGCCACGACATGGCCCGCCTGGACGCCGCCGGGCTGGACCGCACGCTGCTGGCGCGCCGTGGCAGCCAGGCGGTGCTGAAGATGATCGTGGAAGACGGCTTCTTCCACGCCGACCCGCATCCCGGCAACGTGTTCTACCTGCCGGACAACCGCATCGCCTTCATCGACTTCGGCATGGTGGGGCGGCTCTCCCAGCACCGCCGCGACGAACTGCTGGCCCTGCTCATGGGCCTGGTGCAGCGCGACGCCCATGCCGTGGCCGACGTGCTGCTGGAATGGACCGGCGACGCGCCCGAGGTGCATCTGGCCCTGCTGGAGGCCGAGATCGAGGCCTTCGTAGACCAGTACCACGGCACACCGCTGGCGCAGCTCAACCTCGGCCAGATGCTGGCCGACGTGACCGCGCTGCTGCGCGAGCACCACCTGGGCCTGCCCAGCGACATGGCGCTGCTCATCAAGGCGTTCATCACACTCGAAGGCATGGGCCGCAACCTCGACCCGGGCTTCCACATGACCACCGAGGCGCTGCCGATGCTGCGCCAGGTGGTGCGCGCCCGCTACGAACCGAAAGCGCTGGCCAGCCGCGCCTGGCAGACGCTGCGGCGCAGCCTGTCGGTGGCCGAACAGCTGCCGCACGACCTTTCGCGCCTGCTGCGCAACGCGCGCCGGGGCAAGGTGCAGGTGGGCATCGAACTCGCCCATCTCAAGCGCGTGGGCGACCAGATCGACCGCGCTGCCAACCGCCTGGCCATGGCGCTCGTGATCGCTGCGCTGGTGATCGGCTCGTCCATCGTCATGACGGTACAGGCTGGCCCCACCCTGTTCGGTCTGCCCCTGTTCGGCTTCCTGGGTTTTGCCGGTGCGGTGGTGTGCGGCCTGTGGCTGATCCGCGCCATCTGGCGCAGCAGCCGCGGTCGCGACGTATGAAGTGGTCTGCCACCCCCAGGGAATTCCCAGTGTGCCGATGAACAAGTCCGACATCGGCCGTTCCGGGGGCGCCAACCGAACGGACAGTCCCTTTACGCCACCGGCCCAGCGGTCGCTGCTGCCGTGGGTGGTGCTGGTGGTGGCGCTGGGGGTGGGTGGCGTGTGGGGCTACGGGCAATTCGTGGCGACCCAGGTGCCCGAGGCGGTGGCGCCGGCGCGCATTGCACCCGCCGAGCCGCCCGTCGATGGCGGGGCCGGGCAGCGGGCGGATGCCCCGCCGGCTCCGCCGGTGGTGTTGCCATCGATTTCGGGGTCCGCGCAGGACGCCCCAACCCGCAAGCGCTGCACGCTGGATGGCAGGGTCACCTACACCGACGCCACATGCCCCCCGGGGGCCCAGGTGGCCGAGGTGGACCTGACCCCCAACAGCGGCTGGACCGGCGCCACCAGCGCAGGCAGGACCACCCTCCAGCGTTGCAAGACGGCCGACGGCCGCTTCTTCTGGTCGGCATCGCCCTGCCGTTTGCGCCAGGCCTTCGTCGACCGCTATGCGTCGGTGACGGCGGGGGTTCCATTCGAGCAACAGGTGCGGGAAGCGGAAATGCAGCGGCGCGCCGCTGCGACGGCATCCAACCCGACCCCGGCCCGCCTCACGCCTGCGGCGCCTGTTGCATCCCCGCCCCATCAGAAAGCCCAGCAATGTGAAGCGCTGGATGACACCATTGACAGACTGGATGCATGGGCGCGACAGCCGTTGTCCGCACCGGAACAGGACCGGATCCGGTCCCAGCGAAAAGCGGCCCGCGATCGGCAATTTGCGCTGAAGTGCTGAAGCGGGGCCGCAGGCGCCGCAAACCGGTTGCATGGTGCTGGCACGAATTTCGCTGCAGTGTTACATTAGCTGGTTCGCTTTGAGCGACCGTATTCGTCCGGCCCCACACGGTCTGGCGCACGAACCCCGGCAGAGGGTTCGCCGGTCAAGCCCCTCCATGGCGAACCATGCCAGCCCCGTTCCCCTGCAAGGTCGGCGCCGTGGCAAGTCCTCCCTCCTGTCGCCGATGCCCCTGCCGAGGCTCGTGCGCCGGTTGCAGCGGGGTGTGTCAACACCGCGTCAAGACCGGAAAATACAGTGGGGCACCCCGGCGCCAGGGGCTGCCAATGTGTTTTTGTGGGCGTGTCCGGTTTTGTGGCAATGGCTGCGATCCCTGCCCTTCAGTGCTTTTTGATGATTCATACGACAACAACAACGACGACAACGACGGGGCAATTGCCCCTCACCCTGGGCAAGTACCGCATCGCGGCCTGCCCCCGTCCCCTGCCGGGCGGATTCTTTGCCGCACAGGTGTCCATCGCCAGCGGCAGCGGCAGCGCCTCCACCGCCCGCCTGATGCGCTTCGACAGCGCCTTCCCGACCCACCACGCCGCGGCGACCTACGCCCTGGCGCAAGGCATTGACTGGGTGCACGAAGCCGCGCGCCAGTCGGTGCGACCGAACTGACCGATACTTCTTGAAAAGGAAATCACCATGGCCAAAGAAGAACTGATCGACATGATGGGTGTCGTCAACGAGGTGTTGCCAGACACCCGTTTCCGCGTCACGCTGGACAACGGGCATCAGCTCATCGCCTACTCCGCCGGCAAGATGAAGAAGAACCACATCCGCATCCTGGCGGGTGACCGGGTGTCTCTGGAACTCTCGCCCTACGACCTCACCAAGGGCCGCATCAACTTCCGCCACATCGAAGGCCGCGGCCCGATGGTGCCGCGCAAGCCGCGCTGAAACCCCGGGGCGCCCGCGCGCGCCCTGCGTCATCCATTGACGTACCCGGAGGCTGCCGGGTCATCCCAGCCACGGCTGCAGGTCCACCGAATCCCGGTTGCCCACGGCCTGTCCATGGGTCTGCAGCCAGTGCAGGCCCTGCTCCCGGCCCAGCGCAAACAGGCGCTCGAAGAACCGTTTCCCTGCGGCCGCCTTGGTCTCGGTGCCCAGATCGCGCAGCGCGTCACCTGGCCCGATGGCGTGGAACCGCGCCTGCAGCAGCCGCCGCTCCAGCGGGCCGTTCGGCCACCAGCGCACGCGCAGCAGCCGTTGCCGCAGATCGGCATACAGGCGCATTTCCCGCAGGAAGGTGGCGTTGAACGCCAGTTCCATCGTGCGCTGCTCAATGTCGGGCGGCGTGCGCGGCGTGTGGTCCCAGGCCAGCGGCGTGAGCAGCACCAGCAGGATGTCGCGCGTGCGGCCCTCCAGCAGCAGCGGAAATACGGCGGGGTTGGCCGAGAATCCACCGTCCCAGTGTGGCTGGCCGTCGATCACCACGCTGTGGTGCAGGCGTGGCAGGCAGGCCGAGGCCAGCAGGGCGTCGAGGCTCAACGCCGGGTTTTGAAACAACCGCAGCCGCCCGGTGTTGGCTTCGGTGGCGGCGATGAACAACCGCACCGGTGAATGGTGGCGAAGCGCTTCGAAGTCGATCTGATCCCGCAACAGCTCGCGCAGCGGGTTGTGGTCGAAGGGGTTGAGTTGCTCGGGAGACAGGTGCTGGGTCCACTGCAGCATCCATTGCATGGCGGGTGCCAGCCGGAAGCTGGTGCCGTCGGCGGTGGGCACGGCACCTTCGAACGGCAGGCTGCCCGCCACCGCCGTCCAGAAGGTTCGCAGGGCCCGCCGCGCACCTTCGGTGCCGCCGTCCATCAGGCCCTGGGCCAGCACCACCGCGTTCATCGCACCGGCGCTGGTGCCGCTGATGGCGTCGAGCTGCAGCCGGCCATCTTCCAGCAGCGCATCCAGCACGCCCCAGGTGAACGCGCCGTGCGCACCACCACCTTGCAGCGCCAGGTTCAGGCTCGGCCGGTTGGGGGTCCAGGGCAGCCGCATGCCGGCGTTTCTTGGTGGTGATGTTCAGCTGCGCCGCCGCTGGCGCACCGCAGCGGCCAGGCCTTGCAGCACGGGCACCGTCTGCTCGAAGCCGATGCAGGCGTCGGTGATGCTCACGCCGTGCTGCAGCGGCTGGCCGGGCACGATGTCCTGCCGGCCTTCGAACAGGTGGCTCTCGATCATCACGCCGCTGATGCGGCGCTCGCCGGCGGCGATCTGCGCCGCCACGTCGGCGGCCACCTCGATCTGCCGGCGGTGCTGCTTGCTGCTGTTGGCGTGCGACACATCCACCATCACCTGCTCGCGCAGGCCGGCGGCCTTGAGCAGTTCGCAGGCGGCGGCCACGTCGGCCGCGCTGTAGTTGGGCGCCTTGCCGCCGCGCAGGATCACGTGGCAGTCGGCGTTGCCGCGCGTTTCGAAGATGGCGGCCTGGCCCATCTTGGTCATGCCCATGAAGGCATGCGGCGCCTGCGCGGCCTGGATGGCGTCGCTGGCCACCTTCACGCCGCCGTCGGTGCCGTTCTTGAAGCCCACCGGGCAGGAGAGGCCGCTGGCGAGCTGGCGGTGGCTCTGGCTTTCGGTGGTGCGCGCACCAATTGCGCCCCAGCTCACGAGGTCGGAGATGAACTGCGGGCTCAGCAGGTCCAGGAACTCGGTGCCCACCGGCAGGCCCGCGTGCAGCACGTCCAGCAGCAGCTGGCGGGCACGCTCCAGGCCTTCGTTGATGGCAAAGCTGCCGTCCAGGTGCGGATCGTTGATGTATCCCTTCCAGCCCACCGTGGTGCGCGGTTTCTCGAAGTACACGCGCATCACCACCAGCAGCGCGTCGGCGAGTTCGTCGGCCTGTGCCTTCAACCGCTGCGCGTAGTCCATCGCCTGGTCGTGGTCGTGGATGGAGCATGGCCCCACCACCACGATCAGCCGGTCGTCCTGCCCGTGCAGCACGCGGGAAATCGCGGCGCGGCTGTCTTCCACCAGACGCTGCGCGGCTTGCGTGGCCGGCAGCCACTCCTGCAGCAGCGCGGGCGTGATCAGCGGGCGCACGGCGCCGATGCGCAGGTCGTCGATGCGGGTGGTGTCGTGGGTGGACAGCGGGGTGGCGGGGTGAACGTGCTGGGTCATGGTGCGGCCATTGTCGCAGCCGCCCCGGTGATCAACGCTTCAGGCCGGCGTCGCCTGACCCTGGGGCGCCTGTGTGCGCTCGCGGAAGAAGCGGGGCAGCGCGCCCTTGCTGCAGCGTTGCACCGCCATCAGAAAACCGTGGTCGGGCTCGGCCACGCCGTGGCGCTCCCGCAGGTCGTGCTGGATGCGGGCCAGCAGCTCGGCCGCCATCTCGGCATCGGCCAGCGCGCGGTGGGCGCGGCCGGTGCGCGGCAGTTGCAGCCGGTCCACCAGCGCACCCAGCTTGTGGCTGGGTGCTTCCGGGTACAGCCGGCGCGACAGCAGCACCGTGCAGGCGAACGGGTGCGGCGCCGGCAGATCGGCGCGCGCCAGCTCGGCCTGCCAGTAGCGGCGGTCGAAGCTGGCGTTGTGGGCCACCAGCGGCAGCTTGCCCACGAAGCGCGCCGCGTCGGCCATCACGGTCTCGGCCGGTGGCGCGCTGGCCACCATGGCGTTGGTGATGCCGGTGAGCTGGGTGATGAACGCCGGAATGCGCACACCGGCATTCATCAGGCTCTGGAACCGGTCCACCACGCGCCCGCCTTCGGTGACCACGATCGCCACTTCGGTGGCGCGGTCGCCCTGGGCGGGGGAGATGCCGGTGGTTTCGAAGTCGATGACGGCGATGCGGGTCATGGAAAGAGGCAGCGGGGTGCGGCGGAGGGTGCGGGCGCCTGCATGGTAGCGCCCGGGCCATGCCCGTCTGCCCACGTCCTGCCCGTGCCCTTCAGGCCGGCCTCACAGCGCCGCGCACTGGTCTTCCCTGGACGCGGCGCGGTTGCCCGATCCTGCGGGCGCCGGCACGTTGTCTTTGCACTGCAGGTTGCCGCGCGCGGCGTTGCCGTTCAGCGTGGCGCCACCCCGGTTGGCGAACAGCTGGATGTCGCCGTCCACGCGCAAATTGGTCAGTGTCAGCGCACCCGGGTTGTCTTCGAGCTGCACGCTGCCGCCCACCGCCGCGCCGTTGAGCACCGCGCGCTGCCCGTTCTTGATCTGGATCGAGCCGCCCCAGGTGCCCCCGGCCACCTGCACCGTGCCAACGCCGTCGCCCTGCAGGTTGCCGTTGACGGCCACGCTGCGCGCGTCCACCGAGGCACCACCGCCGAGCTCCAGGTTGCCGCTCAGGCGGGTGCCGATGAGTTCGCAACGCGCGCCGGATGGCACGCTCACGTTCGCATACGACTGTGTGCCCAGGCTGACGTTGCGGCAGGTCACGTTGCTGCCGCTGGCGAAGGTGGCACCGGGCAGGCCGCTGGTGTCGCCCGGAGGTGGGGAGGACGGAGCCGGGCTGCCCCCGCCGGTGCTCCCACCGCCACCCGCGCCGAAGCCCGCGCACTGGTCCTCCAGCGATGCCGCCGTGTTGCCCGCGCCCTGCGGCGCCGGGCTGTTGTCCTTGCACTGCAGATTGCCGTTGATGCGGTTGTCGTTGACGGTGAGGCCGCCCCGGTTGGAGAACGCCTGCAGATTGCCGCCGACGCGGTTGCCCTGGGCGATCAGCGTGCCCCGGTTGCTTTCGAACTGGATGTCGCCGTTGACGCTGGTGCTCACCACGGTGGCGCGTTCGCCCTGCTTGACCTGCACGCTGCCGGTGAGCCGGGAGTTGCCCGCCAGCAGCACGCTGGCGGCACCGTCGGCCTGCACGTTGCCGATCACCTCCACGTCGCGTGCGTCCAGCACGCTGCCCGCGTTGAGCTGGATGTTGCCGTCCACCCGCGTGCCCTGCAGCACACAGGTCTCGCCCGGCGGCACTTTGATGGAACCCGACGACACCGTGCCCAGCGACACATTGCCGCAGCGGTACAGGATGCCTGGCACCGGCAGGACGCCGGATGGAAGTGCCGGTGCGCTCGCCAGCGACACCGAGGTGCCCGAAGAGGTGTCGGCCTCACCGCCCCCGCCGCCCCCGCAGGCCACCAGCAGGCCGGTCATCGCGGTCAAGGCGGTCAGCGGCAGCGCCCTGGTGAGCCAGGGCAGCGATCGGGAATGGCAGCGACGCACCGGGTTGGCGGACAGTGGCGTTGGAAGGGTGTTCGGCATGCGGTTCTCCTTGGGTGGGTGGCCGGTCGACATGACCGGTCTTTGTCCAAGAACGTTCCGAAGGACGCTTTATTCCCTGGTTTCGATTTGTTTCAGAAGCAACGGCTGTGCCGCCGGTTGGCCTGCCGCCTGACGCAGCGGCAAGCGGGCGCAGATGCGCGTGCCCTGGCCCGGCCGGCTCTCGATATCGACCTGGCCGGCGTGGGCCTCCACCCGCACCCGCATGCCGCTCAGGCCATGGTGGCCTGCACCCACGCCATCGACCAGGAAGCCGCAGCCGTCGTCGCGCACGGTGACCACCGCAAAACGGTTCTGCTCCTCCAGCGTCACCCATGCATGACGCGCCTTGGCGTATTTGCTGATGTTGGTCAGCGACTCCTGCACCAGCCGGTACACCGTGAGCTCGGACTCCTTGTCCAGCGCCACCGGCTGCAGCTGGTGGACCACCGGAATGTTCAGTGCAGCGCCGGTGTCTTCGCACAGCACCTCCAGCGCGGCCACCAGGCCCAGCTGGTCGAGCGACGAAGGGCGCAGGTTCTCCACGATGCGCCGCTTGACCGCAATGCCTTCGTTGAGCCGCTGCTCGATGCCCTGGGCGCGTTCCAGCGCCACGGCGGGTACGCCCGGCACGCGCCGCAGCCGCGCCAGTTCCAGCTTCATGGCGGTAAGCAGGCCGCCCATCTCGTCGTGCAGCTCGCGGGCCAGCCGGCTGCGTTCGTCTTCGCGGGCATTCACCAGGTAGCCCGCCAACTCGCGCAGTTCGGCCGTGCGCAACGCCACCTGGCGCGCCAGGGATTCGCTCTCGCGCGCCTTCTGGGCGTCGGATTCGCGCAGCTGGCGCAGGAACAGGCCCAGAGCCACCAGCGACACCACCACCGCCAGGTGCAGCGCCAGCCGGTTGAGCAGGATGGCATCAAACAGCGCATCGCGCGAGCGGTTCTGCACCGCTTCGGCGCGCTCCAGCACGGCGGTGAAGTCCTGGCGCAACTCGGCATGGTCGGCACGGCCGCGGTCGCTGCTGGCCAGGGTGCGGGCCCGGTTGCGCTGGCCCTGTCCGGCGGACTCCACCCATTCGTTCATCTCGGACACGCGGTCGGCAATGCGGGTGCGCACCGCTTCCACCGACACGACGCGTTCCGGGTCCATGCTGTCGATCAGCTGGAAGGCGCCCCGCTGCACGCGGTCGAGTTCCTGCAGCGCTTCGCGGTATACGTCGAGGTCCGTGGCATTGCCGTTGAGCAAATACGCGCGTGCGGCAGTCTCGGCATCGGTCAGGGCCTGCAGCGTGTTGGTGGCCTGCAGGTGGGCATCGGTCAAGGCGTTGCTGCGCTCAAGCCGTGCGCGCGAATGGTGGTAGGTGCTTTCGTTGACCGCCACTGTGACGACGGCAATGGCCACCACCACCGGCATCACGTAGCGCGTGCGCGCCACGCGCTCGATGGACGACTTGATCATTCGGCTCGGTTCAGGGCGCCCGGCGCGGTGGCCGAGCCGTCGGCCACGCGGGTGCAGTAGGTGATCAGCTCTTCCAGTTCACAGGATTTGTCGAACACACGGTCGGCGCCGAGCACGGCGCAGCGGCGGCGGATGTCGGCCGAGGCGTAGTTGGTGAGCACCACGCGGCGCGCTGGCAGATCGGCGTCGCGCGCGGCCTGCAACACGCCCAGCCCCGATCCGTTGAGCAGGAAGATGTCCACGATCAGCAGCTCCACCGACCGTCCCGATTCGCGCAGCCACTGCACCGCACCGGGCTCGTCGACCGCACTGCCCACCACCTCGACGTTGGTGAGCTCTTCGAGCGTCGACACCAGGTTCTCGTAGATGAGCGGGTTGTCCTCGACGATGAAGGTTTTGAGGGTGGACATGTGGTGGGCCCTTGGCCGGGCCAGGCGTGGCGGTCAGGGACCGGGCCGGATGGCGCGGGCCGGACAGACGTCATATTTTGTTGCAGACGACCCCCCACCGTCTGTAGGCACTTTCCTACAGACGGGCGTCAGCGCGTTGCGGCTGCACTGGCGGGCATGCCCCGGGGCTTCCGGCGCCCCGGCATCACTGGATGATGATGTCGTTGCGCACCGACTGCACGCCCGGTGTGCCCCGCGCCAGGGTTTCGGCCTGCGAACGCTCCAGGCTGGACTTGGCAAAGCCCGAAAGCTGCACCGTACCGTTGAGCGTTTCCACGTTGATGGCGGCTGCGCTGACGGTCGGATCTTTGGCCAGGCGGGCCTTGACGCGGGTGGTCACGGTGGCGTCGTCGACGAAGGCGCCAACCGTCTGCTGGTCGCGTGCCACGGCACAGCCGGTGACCTGCACCAGGGTGAGGGCACTGGCGGCGGCCAGAACGAGGGGTGCGATTTTCATGGTGTCCTCCAGGGGTCGGGGCGGGCGGTGCGCTCCGGGGTCACCGCCCGCGGTTGGAACGGATGTCCAGGCCGGGTTCAGCTGTTGCTGCGGACCTGCAGGCGGTTGTCCACCGCCACCACGCCTTCGATGGCGGTCACCAGGCTGGTGGCGCGGTCGCGCGCGGTGGCATCGGGTGCGGTGCCGATCAGCGACACGCGGCCGGCCTCGGTGTCGATCTCGATGTCCGACACGCTCAGGGCACCGTCGGCTGCGATGGCAGCCTGCACCTTGGCCGTGATGGCCATGTCGCCTGCGCCTTCGGCGACGGTGGCTCCGGCTTCCGATCCGGCCGCTTGCAGGTCACGGGCCGCGTCCTGCACGCTGGCGCCGGCCTGGTTGGCGGCCGACTGGGCGCTCTCGATCGAGCGGTCGATCTGCTGGCCCACGGTGGGGTCCTCGCTCTGGCCGCAGGCGGTGATCAATGCGGTGGCCGCAGCGGCCGCGATCAGGGCTGCGAAACGTTTGGTTTGTGGTGGTTGGCGGTTCATGGTGATGTCCTTTCAGGTGCGCCGGCTCAGCCGGCGGCGATGTCGGTATGGGGTGGGGTGGTGGCGCAGCGCGCGGATTCCGGAGCGCGGTAGCTCAGACCTTGTCGGTCGGGCGCACGCCGGGTTTGGGGGCGATCCATTCGTCGCCCAGCTTGCGTTCCCAGTCGGTCACCTGGCGCTCGGCTTCGTCTTTTGCGCAGCCATAGCGCTCCTGGATCTTGCCGGCGAGCTGGTCGCGGCGGCCGGCTACCACGTCGAAGTCGTCGTCGGTGAGCTTGCCCCACTGCTCGACGGCCTTGCCCTTGAGCTGTTTCCAGTTGCCCTCGATTCGATCCCAGTTCATGTGCTTCTCCTTGAAACGGTTGCTAGGAGGACCACCGGAGGGTGGTCCCGGCTGGCGCTGCAGGCAGCGCGTTGCCGTGAAGTCACTGTAGGTCGGGGGGTGGGGCAAGGATGTCGGGCAAGCGGAGCGAACCGTGTAGGACAACGCTGATGCCGGGCGGCGCACGCACCTGTTAGATTTTGCGCACCCGACCTCCGAGACCCCCATGATCAAAGTAGGCATCGTCGACGACCACGCCATCGTGCGCACCGGCTTGCGCCAGTTCCTCTCCGAGCACGTGGACCTGCGCGTCACCGGGGAAGCCAACGACGGCCGCGAGGCCCTGGAGCTGGTGCGCGGTGGCGAGGTCGATGTGCTGCTGATGGACATCTCCATGCCCGAACACGGCGGCGTGGACGCGCTGCAGGCCATCAAGGCGCGCTTTCCCGAGCTGGCGGTGCTGATCCTCAGCGGTTTTCCGGAAGCCCAGTACGCCACCAGCCTGATGCGCTTCGGCGCCAGCGGCTACCTGAACAAGGAATGCGCTCCGGAGGAAATCGTCGAGGCGATCCGCGTGGTGGCGCGCGGCCGCCGCTACATCAGCCCGGCGGTGGCCGAACTGCTGGCCGACAACGCACTCGGCGGGGGCGACGACAAGCCGCCCCACGAACAGCTGTCCGAGCGCGAAATGCAGGTGTTCCTGCGCCTGGCGCAGGGCGAGACCATTGGCGCCATGGCCGAGAGCATGTTCCTGAGCGTGAAGACGGTGAGCACTTACCGTTCCCGCGTGCTCCAGAAACTCAAGCTCGCCAGCAACAGCGATCTGACCTACTACGCCCTCAAGAACGGATTGATCCAGTAGCACGCACTGGGCGACCGGCGCCAGCCCCAGGCCATCCCTCGGGGTTTGCCCGCAGGACTGTCGTTCCAGAGACCTTTTGAGGGCTTTGGCGCGTGCAGCGCTGGCCCCCACTCCCTATACTCCGCCGATGGCGGGCGCAGGCCGCGCCCCATGACCAGGGTCCCGACATGAACGCCCGTTTGCCGAATCTCCCGCTCGAGCCCCAGGCCCTGCAATTGCAGATCGACGCCGCCTGGTCTGGCACCATCGTTCCCGAACTGCAGCGCTACATCGAAGTGCCGGCCAAGTCGCCCGCCTTCGACCCCGACTGGGCCCGCCACGGCCTGCTGGAGCGCGTGCTGCA
>JALORL010000225.1 GCA_025458915.1 Hydrogenophaga sp. | reverse complement strand
GCGGTCAGGCCGGGGCTTGGCGTGTCCGCGGCGCCACCAACCCCATGCGCGCGCGGATGCGGGACAACGCCACGTTGGTGATGCCCAGATAGCTGGCCACCTGGTGCAGGGCCAGGCGGTGTTCCACGGCGCGGTATTCCTCCCGGAAGGCGCGGTAGCGTTCGGGGGCGTCGAGCAGCAGCAAGTCGGCCTCGCGCACGGCCTGCTTGGCGTGGGCGGCACTCAGCCCATCGTCCAGCACCGCGCGCATGGCGGGGAGGTCGCGCAGGCAGTTGGCCAGGTCGGTGTAGGCCAGCTCCACGAGCTGGCTGGGCTCAATGGCTTCCACCATGTAGCCGCTGGGGCTCACGTGGGGCGGCGCTCCCCAGCCCACCCAGCTGCCCTCGGCGTGGAACGAGCGGTTGCGTTCGCGGCCATCGGCCGAGAGGAAGTAGCAGCGCACCAGACCCTGCCGCACGAACCACACCCGCTGCGCGCGTTCGCCCTGGCGCAGAACGGCTTCGCCCGCTGCCACCGTTCGCCGGGGAAGCGCCTGCCAGATCGCCATGGCACCGGGCACCGTGGCCAGCAGGCCTTCCAGGTCGGTCCGGCAGGCCAGGCAGGAAATATCGCGGGAAAGATCAGAAGGCGGATGGCTGTACACGGTGGGCACATGAAACAGGGCGCGATGAACCTGGGTTAATGCGGGGCCGGCGCCGGCCGGTCAATCTGACGACCCTGCAGCAACCAACCCCCACAAGGCGCAAACATGGACAACGAGCATACACAGACCGGCTGGAACTGGGCCCATCTGACCCTTCTGGCCAGCACATTGGCCGGCCTGACGGCGGCCCACGCGCTGGGCTGGCCACCAGCGCACACAGCGCTGGTGGCCAGCGTGCTGATCATTGGCTGGCTGAGTCTGGCCGAGTGGCGCTGGCCACATCGGCGGGACTGGATGCCCACCCGCACCGACCTCCGGCGCGACGGCATTTACTTTGTGCTGGCCGCTGTTGCCCAGAGCGCCACGCGGTGGCTCGTGCTGATCGCCAGCCTGGCGATCGGCGCGTTCTGGAGCGCGTCCACCGTGCTCAGCGAAATGCCACTGTGGATCGCAGTGCCCCTGGCCGTGTGGCTGGGCGAGCTGGTCCCCTACGCCCTGCACCGCGCAGAGCACGCGGGAGGCTGGCTCTGGCAGGTGCACGCATTGCATCACGCCCCCAGCAGCGTGAACACCACCAACAATGTGACCGCGCACCCCATCAACGTGGCGCTGGTGGAGGCCGCGAGGCTGCTGCCACTGCAGTTGCTCGGGTTCAGCGCAGAAGCCATCGTGTACGCCGGCATCCTCGCGCAGGCCCAGTCCTTTGCCACGCACGCCAACACGCCCGGCACCATGGGCTGGCTCAACCGGGTGATCGGCACCGCCGAACTGCACCGCCGCCACCACAGCGCCATCCCCGAGGAAGCGCAGAACTTCGGCACCTCGATTCCGCTGTGGGACCAGCTGTTCGGCACCTACCGCGGGCTGTCCACGCCGCAACCGCAGCGCATCGGCCTGTTCACGCCGAACGACTACCCGGCGCTGACCGACACGCTGCGCTGGCTGGTCTACCCGCTGCGGCGCGTTGGTCACACCGGGCAGCCCTTGCAGCGCTATGAGCACCATAAAAACTAACGATTTCTTAGTTTAGATAGTTTTTGCAAAACTATCGGCATGACCGCTCTGATCCGCCACATCCGCCCCGTCTGGATGGCTCTGCCCCGCCAGGAACTGCCACTGCCGCCGCATGCCTTGCGCAACGCCCTGCTGGCGTTGGGAGCCGGACTGCTGCTCATGGCGGGCCTGGTATCGGCCAGTACCTGGTGGGCGCCAACGCGCCTGTGGTGGGAAGCCTCGGCCACCGGCCAACCGATGGTCGCCGGTGTGCAGGCCGCATTGATCGCGGCCCTGGCCACCGCCGTTGGCGCTTTGCCGGTGTTTGTCGTTCAGCGCGTGAGCAAACGGCAGGAATCGGCGTTGATGGCGTTCGCCGCCGGCGTCATGCTGGCCGCAGCCATCTTTGCGCTGTTGATGCCCTCGCTTGAAATGGCCAGCGTCCTGCTGGCCCCCACCGGCGCAGCAGGCCTCGGCGCGGTCGGCTTGCTGCTGGGCATGGGGCTCATGCTGGCCATCGACAAGGCCCTGCCCCACGAACACGCGGTGCTGCCCCCCGCCGCAACCGGCCACACCGCGGCGTGGGTGCAGGCGCACGAAGGGCGCGCGGCGCGGCGGGCCTGGCTGATGGTGCTGGCGCTGCTGATCCACAACATCCCCGAAGGCCTGGCCGTGGGTACCGCGTACGCTGGCCTGGATGCATCGGCCGGCGCCGACGCCGCCGACAGGTCTGGTGCCTCGGTGGCGCTGGCCATCGGCCTGCAGAACATGCCCGAAGGCCTGATCGTGGCCATGGCATTGCGGTCGCTGGGCCAGGGCCGCTTCGCGGCCTGGGGTGTGGCGGCGCTGTCCGGCCTCGCCGAGCCCCTTGGCGCGTTGCTGGGCCTGCTGGTGCTGGGCAGCGTGCCAGCGTTGTACCCGGTGGGCCTGGCCGTGGCGGCTGGCGCCATGATCTTCGTGGTCAGCCACGAAATCATCCCCGAGACCCACCGCAACGGCTTCGAAGGCATGGCCTCGGTCGTGCTGATGGCGGGCTTCATCTTCATGCTGATGCTGGACGCCGCACTGGGCTAGCAGGCGTGGGTTGATGCCCCTGCCCTCTGGCGCATCACGGCCTTGGTGCCCCGCCGCCGATCGGCGGTTGTTCGACGGCATGGCGCTTAAGATGCCTGCATGAGCGTACACATCCGATTCCTTGGCGGTGCCGGCACCGTCACCGGCTCCAAGTACCTGGTGGAACACGGCGGCCACAGCGTGCTGGTGGACTGCGGCCTGTTCCAGGGCTACAAGCAACTGCGCCTGCGCAACCGCGACCCGCTGCCGGTGCTGCCCAACCACATCGGCGCCGTCATCCTCACCCACGCGCACCTGGACCACAGCGGTTACTTGCCGCTGCTGGCCAACGAAGGCTTTCACGGCAAGGTGTGGACCACGCCCGCCACGCGCGATCTGGCCAGCATCCTGCTGCCCGACAGCGGCCACATCCAGGAGGAAGACGCCGCGTTCGCCAACCGCAAGGGTTTTTCCAAACACGCGCCAGCCCTGCCCCTCTACACCGAAGACGACGCACGCCAAAGCCTCAAGCTCATCCGCACCGCGCCCCTGCACCACGCCTTCGAGCCCCTGCCGGGCTGGACCGCGCACTTCACTGGAGCCGGCCACATCCTGGGTGCGGCCAGCCTGCTGCTGGAAGTGGGCGGGCGGCGCATCCTGTTTTCCGGCGACCTGGGGCGTCCCGACGACGCCATCATGCTGACGCCCGAAAAACCGCCCGCTGCCGACGTGGTGGTGTGCGAATCCACCTACGGCGACCGCGAACACCCGGAAGAAGACGTACTCGCCGAACTGGGCCCCGCCCTCAAGCGCGTGGCTGCGCGCGGCGGCACCGCGGTGGTGCCGGCGTTTGCGGTGGGCCGGGCGCAGGCGCTGCTGCACGCCATCGCCGAACTCAAGGCCGAAGGCGCCCTGCCCGCGGGCCTGCCGGTGTACCTGGACAGCCCCATGGCCATCCACAGCACCGACCTGTTCGCGCGGCACATCGGCGAGCACCGGCTGAACGCCGCACAGTGCCACGCCATGGCCACCGTGGCCACCATGACCCGCACGCCCGACGAGTCCAAGGCCATCGCCCTGCAGCACGGCCCCAAGGTCATCATTTCGGCCAGCGGCATGGCCACCGGCGGCCGCGTGCTGCACCACCTGGCCCGCTACCTGGGCGACCACCGCAACATGGTGCTGCTGACCGGCTACCAGGCCCCGGGCACGCGCGGCGCCAGCCTGGCCAACGCGGCCACACAACTGCGCATCCATGGCAAAGACGTGGCGGTGCACGCCGAGGTGGTGCAGTTGGCTTCGGCGTCTGCCCATGCCGACTCCAGCCAGTTGATGGACTGGCTGCGCGCAGTTCCAGCCCCTCCGCACCGCGTATTCGTGGTGCACGGCGACCCCGAAGCGGCCGACCGGCTGCGCTACCGCATCGAAAACGAATTGCGCTGGCGGGCGCTGGTGCCGGAGCA
>JALORL010000224.1 GCA_025458915.1 Hydrogenophaga sp. | reverse complement strand
GAGAGCAGTTCCACCATGTCACGTGCCAGGCGCGAGCCTGATCGGAGTTGCATTCCCTGGGTGGAGACGGTCATGAGCGATGCGGTTGCAATGGCCAAAAAAAGGGCGGTCTGGCTGATACGCCAAGACACGCCCTGCTGTGATACGAAACGTATGGACTGGTTCAATTCCGGGCGGTACCGCCCTGCATTGTCGCGTCAAACATCATCGTTCACTTATATCCAGACGGTTTGTGAGGGAACCGGCTGCTGCCACCCCTGCTCTAGCGAAGGCCGGCGATGTAATCGGAGACCGCACGGATCTCCTCGTCGGTGAGATAGGCAGCGATCTTGCTCATCTGCGCGTTGTTCTTGCGTACACCGCTTCGGAACTGGTTCAACTGGTCCTGCGTGTAGTCGGCATGCTGGCCCGCCAGGCGGGGGTACTGCGATGGTATGCCGGCGCCGTTCGCGCTGTGGCAGGCCGCACAGGCGGCGATCTGCCGATCGGCGATACCACCGCGGTAGATGCGCTCACCCAGACGAACCAGATCCTTGTCCTGAGCGAATCCCGGGGTAGCCTTCTGGCTGGCGAGCCAGTAGGCGATATTTCGCATGTCATCGTCGGAGAGCGCGCTGGCAAAGCCTTTCATGATCGCGTTGTCGCGCTTGCCGGACTTGTATTCCTGCAACTGCTTGATCAGGTACTCGGGATGCTGCTGGGCCAGCTTCGGATGGGCAGGCGTGGTGGAATTTCCATCGGCAGCGTGACAGGCCACACATACCTGACCGTAGGTGGCCGCACCTTTGGCCAGGTCAGGCTGGGCCTGTGCGCTGAACGACATGGCCGCAACGGCAGCGGCAAAAAGGATCGAGGCGGACAATTTCATGACGGAGCAGACGTCTGGGGCGACGGATTCGGGTTGGTGGGATTCGCGGTTCGTCAGGTGTAAACCAATCGATTTTACAATGGGCCATTGTGAAAACCCCTGAATGACCGAATACCCTACTTCCGCAGCCCAATCCGCGTCCCCAACCACGAACAGCGCTTTGCCCGACAAAGGCGGGCCGGTGGTCCTCTCGGACCCCAAAGTGGCACACGGCTGGCTGCACACGGCGCGCTTCCTCACCACGGCGCCGCAGCTGGAGCACCTGCCGGTTCTCGATCTGCCCGAGATCGCGTTCGTGGGTAGGTCCAACGCGGGCAAATCCACCTGCATCAACACGCTCACACAGCAGAAGCGTCTAGCGTTTGCATCCAAGACGCCCGGACGAACCCAAAGCATCAACCTCTTCTCGCTGGGCAAGCAGGGCGTGCACGACGCCGTTCTGGCGGACCTGCCGGGCTATGGATATGCCGCGGTTCCGCGCGAGGCGAAACTGCGGTGGCAACGCGTGATGGGCACCTACCTGCTGACCAGGCCCAACCTGCGCGCCGTGGTGCTGCTGTGCGACCCCCGTCTGGGTCTGACCGAACTTGATGACATCCTGCTGGAAGTGATCCGTCCGCGGGTCGAGCAGGGTCTGAAGTTTCTGGTTCTTCTGACCAAAGCCGACAAGCTCACCCGGGCCGAGGCCAACAAGGCACTGTCGATCGCCCGGTTGCAGTGCGGGGGTGGCGAAGCCAAGCTGTTTTCAGCCCTCAAGAAGCAGGGCTTGGACGAGGTTGCACTGCTGTTGTGGAACTGGGCCCACGAAGATGTGCAAGGCGCATCCACCGACGCAGATGGACACACTGGAGCGGCAGGCGCCTGAATCGCCCCCCTGCGTTCCAAGGCCCCGATGACCTCGGACTCAACCGTAGGGTGAGGCTTCTCCCGGGGGGCGGGTCTTGAAGCGCTTGTGCACCCAGTAGTACTGCTCAGGCATCGAACGGATCATGGTTTCCAGCTCGCAGTTCATCCGGGCGGTGTCGGCCTCGACATCGCGCGTGGGGTATGCCTGCCATGGCGCGTGAATCGCCACTTCATAGCCAAAGGGCGTCATGCGACTGACCACAGGTACCACCTTCGCATCGGACAGGCGTGCAAAGCGGGACAGGGACGGCAAAGTTGCGGTCTGTACGCCAAAGAATGGCACGAACACGGAGTCGCGCGGGCCGTGGTCCATGTCGGGCAGCAGATACAACGGCTCGCCTGCGCGCAGGGCCGCGATGAGCGGCTTCAGCCCCTGGCGCCGGGCCACGATGTGGGGTTCGCCAAATCGCTGCCGCCCTTGGGCCATCCACCGGTCCACATCCGCATTGAGCTGCTCGGCATAGATTCCGCAGAACCGGCGTTGGAGAAGTGCGGTGAGAGCGATCCAGCCAGCATCCATGCCAACGAAATGGGGCGCGAACAACACGGTGGGAGATGTTCCCTCGAGCGCCTTCAGGTCTCCGACCAGGCGCAACCGGTTGCGCACCTTGTCTGGCGAACCCTCCCACAGCCAGCTGCGGTCGAGCCAAGCCTGGGCAAACACGATGAAATGGCGCCGGATGGCCCGTTTGCGCTGCGCTTCGGACTGCTCGGGGAAGCACAGCGCCCAATTGATGCGCGCGATGCGCCTCCTGCGCAGCACCACCGCATGCAGCAGCACACCCAGCATCCAGCCGATGGCCCGCACCCACGACAGCGGCAGCACCGACAGCAGGCGCATGAAGGCCAACCCAACCTGATTGCCCACCCGCGCCACACCGGAAGCAGACCTGGCACTCACGGCAATGCCTCCGGAGCTGCCGGGGCTGAGCCGCCCGGAGCTTTGTAGCGGTCATAGGACCAGAGGTACTGCTCGGGCCTTTCCCGTACCAGAGATTCCATGGCTCGGTTGATCTGCAGGGCCGAGCGCACGGGGTCGTCGGACAGGGTTTCGCCGTCCGCCAGACGGAAGGGTCGAACCCGGACCAGATAGCCGCGGCCCCAGCTCAGGCGCTCCCCCCAGATGAGCACCACCTGAGCGCCGGCCGTGTGGGCCAGGCGCGCGGACAAGGTCATGGTGTAAGCGTCGCGCCCGAAGAACGGCGCCCACACACCCTGGCCGCCAGGAGGCACCTGATCCGGCAGCAAACCCACTGCCTGCCCCGACTTCATGGCCTTGATCAACTGCTTCACTCCACCCAGCGTCGTGGGGGCGGTGGACAGGTTCGGGCGTACACGCGCATGGGCCACCAGATCGCGCAGCCAAGGTTGTCGGGCCGGGCGAAACAGCACGGTAACGGGCTGCCTGGCACCAAAGCGGGCGGCATACGCCTGCGCGGTGATTTCGAAGCAACCCAGATGCGGCGTGAGGAACAGGACCCCTGCTCCGTGTGCCTGCGCACCCTCGATGTGGGCTGCTCCTTCCCAGCCAACCCGTACCGGACGGCCCAGCCACAAGCGAGGCAACTCGGCCACCAGTTTTCCGGACTCCCCCACGGAAGCGAGCGCCACCCGGCGCGAATATCCGGCTTGCCTGGCGTGTGCGAACAGACGCCTGCGGTACCGCGGTGAAGTGAGGAAACTGAGCCAACCGATGGCCCACCCGAACCCGTGCAACACGAACAGCGGGAGCCGGCTCAATACGCGAAACAACGTTTGGATGAACAGTTCCAAAATGGGTTTTTTCGTGAGACCAGCGATGCGAAATGGTGGGAAAGTGCGCCCTGAAGCCGGGCGTGCTTTGCTCTAGAATCCGCCCATCGCCGAGTTACAGAACTAATTGCGGGGCGATTCACAAATGCCGCTAAAGCGTTCGCCGAACTCTGACAGACCGGCAACGCCGATCAACAACCTTGGAGTTTATACATGGCGAACGACTTTCTCTTCACCTCCGAATCCGTATCCGAAGGGCACCCCGACAAGGTGGCCGACCAGATCTCGGACGCAATCCTGGACGCCATTTTCGAGCAGGACCCGCGTTCGCGCGTGGCCGCCGAAACGCTGACCAACACCGGCCTCGTCGTCCTCGCGGGTGAAATCACCACCAATGCGCATGTCGACTACATCGAGGTCGCACGCAACACCATCAAGCGCATTGGCTACGACAACACCGAATACGGTATCGACTACAAGGGCTGCGCCGTGCTCGTGGCCTACGACAAGCAGAGCAACGACATCGCCCAAGGCGTGGACCATGCGTCCGACGACCACCTCAACACCGGTGCAGGCGACCAGGGCCTGATGTTCGGCTATGCCTGCGACGAGACGCCCGAACTCATGCCGGCGCCGATCTACTATGC
>JALORL010000035.1 GCA_025458915.1 Hydrogenophaga sp. | reverse complement strand
GCCCAGGCGCTCTACAACCAGGCACCCTGCGGCTACCACTCGGTGGACGGTGACGGCACCTACGTGATGATCAACCAGACCGAGCTGGACTGGCTGGGTTACACCCGCGAGGAAGTGATCGGCAAACAGCATTTCCGCGACCACGTACTTCCCGAGTATCTCGACATGGTGCGCGACCGCCTGCGCCGTCTCAAGCGGCACGAAAAAGTCGAGACCGCCGAGGTGGGCCTGGTGCGCCGGGACGGCAGCACATTTACCGTGCTGCTGAGCAGCACGGCGGTGTACGACGAACACGGCAACTTCGTTCGCACCAACAACACGCTGGTGGACGTGACCGAACGCCGGACGGCCAGCATGGCCCTGGCACAACAGCGGGAACTGCTGCAGACCATCACCGACAGCGCGCCGGTGCAGATCGCCTACTTTGACCGCGATCTCATCTGCCGTTTCGCCAACGCCAGCTATGCGCGCTGGGTGCGCCACGACGGGCGGGAGCCGGTGGGCCTGCACCTGAGCCAGATTGCGCCCCCGAAGGACTTCGAGAGCTCGCGCCAGCGGCTGGCCGCTGCACTGGCCGGCGTGCCTCAGCGCTTTGAGGGGGAACGCGTATTCCCCGATGGAGCGCATTTCTACGCCAGCATCGAATACATCCCGTACCGCAGCCATGGCGCCGTGCAGGGCATCCTGATCCAGATGATCGACATCTCCGAGCGCAAGGCATCGGAAGACCGCGTGCGGGGTGTGAATGCCCAGCTCCAGGAGGCGCTGAACCAGGCCCAGACGCTCTACAACAAGGCCCCCTGCGGTTACCACTCGCTCGATGTGAACGGCATCTTCGTGTCCATCAACGACACCGAGCTGGAATGGCTGGGCTACCGGCGCGAGGAAGTGGTGGGCAGGATGTCGTTCACAGACATCATCCAGCCGGAGAACAAGCCGCTGCTGGAGAACCGGCTGCAACGCCTGATCCACGACGGTGTTCTGGAAGGCGCAGAGTACGAAATCAGGCGGCGCGATGGCAGCGTGTTTCATGCCCTGCTGTCGTCGTCGGCGGTGCGCGACGAGAACGGCCGCTTCGTTCGCAGCATCACCACCATGGTGAACATCTCGCAGCGCAAGCAGGCCGAACTGGCGTTGCAGGACAACCAGCGCTTCATCCAGGCCATCACCGACCATGTGCCGGGGCTGATCGCGTACGTGGATGCGGGTCTGCGCTTCCGCTTCGCCAATGCCGAGCACCGCAACGTCTATGGCATGGACCCCGAACAGATGCTCGGGCGACACATGCGCGAATGCATCCCGCCCGACACCTGGCAGGACATTGCGCCCCGCATGGAAGCCGCTGTGGCCGGGTCGCCCCAGATGTTCGAAGCGTGGCGAACGACCATTTCCGGCGAGCCGATCTACATCAGCGCGGCCTACCTTCCCGACGTGCACGCAGGCAGGGTGAAGGGGGTGTTCATCCAGATCATCGACATCACCGAACGCAAGCGGATCGAGGAGCGCGTCAAAGGCCTGAACGACGAGCTGGAAGCCCGCATCCAGGAGCGCTCGGCCGAGCTGCTGGAGAGCGAGCAGCGCTTCCGCCTGATGGTGGACACCATGCGCGAGTACTGCATCTTCTTCATGGATGCGCAGGGCCACATCACCGACTGGACCGACAGTGCACAGCGGCTTGAAGGCTACGCCCCGTCCGAGATGCTCGGTCAGCACTATTCGGTGCTCTTCGACAGTGCGTCGCCTGAAATGGCCATGCACCATGCCAGCCAGATGCTGCGCCTGGCGGCATCCCGGGGCCAGCACGAGATCACCAACTGGCACGTGCGCAAGGACGGCTCCCGCTACTGGGCACAGTCGCTGCTCATTGCGCTGCGCGAGAGCACGGGCGAGCTGCGCGGCTACGCCAAGATCAACCGCGACATGTCGGACGCCAAACGGCTCGACGACCTGATGCGCAACATCAACGAAGAGCTGGAGAACCGCGTCACCGAGCGCACCGAACAGCTGGTGGCCGCCAACCGCGACCTGGAGTCGTTCTCGTATTCCGTATCGCACGACCTGCGCTCGCCGCTGCGCCACATCTCCAGCTTCGTGAGCCTGCTCGAAGAACACCTGGGACCGCAGCGCGACGACACGGCCCAGCGCTATCTGGGCACCATTGGCAGCTCGGCACGGCACATGAGCCAGCTCATTGACGGACTGCTGGCGTTCTCGCGCCTGGGCCGTGCAGCGGTGACGATCACGCCGGTGGACTTCGGACAGCTGGTGGACACGGTGGTCAGCCACATCGCACACGACACCGAGGGCCGTGTGGTGGACTGGGTGGTCGCGCCCGATCTGCCGGTGGTGCACGGCGACGCGCTGCTGCTGCGCGAGGTCTGGGCCAACCTGCTGGGCAACGCCTTCAAGTATTCACGCCCCCGCGAACGCACCCGCATCGAGGTGGGCTGGAGCGTGGATCCCGCCGTGGGTTACACCTTTTACGTACGGGACAACGGCGTGGGTTTTGATACAAAATACGCGCAGAAGCTGTTTGGCGTCTTCCAGCGCCTGCACCGTGCTTCGGAGTTCGAGGGGACCGGCATCGGCCTGGCACTGGCACGGCGCATCGTGGAACGCCACGGAGGCAGCATCTGGGCCGAGAGCCAACTGGGAGAGGGCAGCGTGTTCCATTTTTCACTTCCTTTTGAAAGTGCGCAGATACTCGAGTCGGTCCATGACTCGACGTATGCCTCCCTCTGACGATGAACAAAAATTCCGAAGCCATCCTCCTGGTCGAAGACAACCCCGACGACGCAGAGCTCACACGGCTGGCGCTGGCCCGACATGGCGTGGACGGCCGGGTGACCCACGTGTCCGACGGCATGCAGGCCCTGGACTACCTCTTGCGGCGCGATGCCTACGCGCAGCGCTCGGGCGGCAATCCCATCCTGGTGTTGCTGGACCTGAAGATGCCGCTGCTCGACGGCATCGGCGTGCTCAAGGAAATCAAGGGGTCGGAACAGCTGCACAACATCCCGGTGGTGGTGCTGACTTCTTCGACCGAACCCAGCGACCTGCAGCGGGCCTATGAGGCAGGCACCAATGCCTACATTGCCAAGCCCACCGAGTTCTCGCAGTTCCTCAGCGCCATGAAGCACGTTTGCGAGTTCTGGGTCAACATCAACCAGACCGCACCCCAGTCGGCGGGTTCCGGGGTGCGCCCGTCGTCGTTTGGCGATCTGACCTGAAGGGTACGCCGGAGACGTCCGCTGCCGGTTGCGCAGCGGTTCACCAGGGGTCAATGAAGCCACGCGGTGCAGTGTCGGCCACGCGGGCACCCTGCAACCCCTGCAGCAGCCACAACCGGGTCTGCGCCGGATCGATCACCGCGTCGATTTCCAGGGTGGCAGCCATCTGCATGGCGGCGCCGCTGGCGTATTGCCGCGCGAGCAGTTGCTGGAACAGCGCCTCGCGCGCCGGGCCGTCCGGCTCGGCCTCCAGCTCCTTGCGGTAACCCAGCCGCACCGCCCCCTCCAGGCCCATGGCGCCAAACTCACCGGTGGGCCAGGCCACGGTGAACACGGGGCGGTGGAAACCACCGCCGGTCATTCCCATGGCGCCCAGGCCATAGCCCTTGCGCAGCACCACGGAGAACACCGGTACGCGAAGGTGGGCGGCCACCACGAACAGGCGACTCACATGCCGCACCTGGGCCTTCTCTTCGGCCTGCGGGCCGACCATGAAACCCGGCGTGTCCACCCAGCTCACCACGGGAAGGCCGTGGGCGTTGCACAGTTGCAGGAAGCGGGCGGCCTTGTCGGCCGCGTCGGCATCGATGGCGCCGCCCTGGTGCATCGGGTTGCTGGCGAGAATGCCCACCGGCCGGCCTTCGATGCGCGCCAGCGCGGTATGGATGCCCAGGCCAAACCCGCTGCGCATCTCCAGCAGGCTGTCCACATCGACCGTGCCGCGCACCGCTTCGAGCGTGTCGTAGGCCCGCAGACGGTTCTCCGGTACGACCGACCGCAGCCGTTCCGCATCTGGCGCCTGCCATGCACTCACCGGGCCCTGGAAATATGCGAGGTAACGGCGTGCCACCGCCACCGCTTCGGCCTCGTCCTGCACCAGCACATCGATCACGCCGTTGGCGTGCTGCACCGCGCTGGGCCCGATGTCTTGCGGCGCGAAGCGACCCAGCCCGCCGCCTTCGACCATGGCCGGTCCGCCCATGCCGATGTTGCTGCCCCGCGTGGCGATGATGGCGTCGCAGCATCCCAGGAGGGCTGCGTTGCCTGCGAAGCAGCGTCCAGCGGCAATGCCGACAACAGGGACCTGGCCGGAGAGGCGCGCCATGGCGGCGAAGGTACCCACGTGCAGGCCGGCCACGACCGGCATGTCGGTGTCGCCGGGTCGCCCGCCGCCGCCTTCGGCAAACAGCACCACGGGAAGCCGCTGCTGCAGCGCGATGCCGAGCAGCCGGTCGGTCTTTTGGTGGTTGCGCATTCCCTGGGTGCCGGCAAGCACGGTGGCGTCGTAGGCCATGACCACGGTGCGGGCACGCTCCGGCCCGAACAGCGCTCCATTGACCGAGGCCATGCCGGTGACCATGCCGTCGGCCGGCGTGTTGGCGATCAGGTCGTCGTCGGAACGCCGGCTGCGCTGTGCCGCCACCGCCAGCGCGCCAAATTCCAGGAAACTGTCAGGGTCGCACAGGTCGGCCAGGTTTTCGCGTGCGGTGCGCAGCCCCTGCGCGTGGCGGCGCTGGACCGCCTCCGGCCGGGCGACATCCTGGGTGAAGGCGGTGCCGCTCGCGCAGGCGCTGCAGGTCGGCCCGTGGCACCAACGCGGACGGCACGGCCGCCGTGCGCGGCTCTGCCACCGGCTGCGGGGCCGCTTGTGCGTCCAGCGACACCAGCAGTGCACCCGCCGCGACGGTGTCTCCAGCCACCGCGTGCAGGGACAGCACCTGGCCGGCTTGGTCGCAGCGCACCTCGTGTTCCATCTTCATGGACTCCAGCACCACCAGTGCGGTACCGGCGGGCACCCAGGAGCCCGGCTCGACCAGCCATTCGGCGACCAGGGCCTGGAAGGGCGAGTGCACGTGGGTCATGCACTGCATTCTGCGGGTGCGCCACCCGCTGCTGCGTCAAGCCAGCGACAGCGCGGCGTGAGAAGGGATGGGCGCTTCCGGGCGGATCACTCGTAGATCTCGGAGTCGGCCCAGCGGGACGACGGACCGTCGTCGTCGGCGGTGACGGGAATGTCCAGGTTGAGCACGAACACAACTTCCCCGCCAAAGCGGCCCACACCCAGGGCCTTCATGAGCTGCTGCTCCTGCTCGGGCTTTTCCATGCGCAGGAAACAGATGGCCTGCTTGGTGCCTTCGTGCATGGCCGTCAGGATGTCAAGCCGGGTGATGCGGCCGAACTCGCTGCAAAGCTGATGCAGGGAGGACTTCAGGCTGCTGACGTCGGAGTGCCGCCGGAGTGATGCAAGGGCTGTCGTGGTCAATGTGTGCTCCCGGTGAAAGTGGGGCTGGGGCAAGGGGCTCGCGACGTCAAGGGGGCACTGGCGAGCGTTAGGCGGATGTTAGTACAGCACATACAAAAAAACACAAACCTGTAACAGTGTCTGGCGTGACAAATTACCCAACTCCCTGTCTGCGTTGTAAAAATTTGGTTTGGCTGCCTGTCTGAGATCGGCCAGAGTGTTACAAGTTCAAGGCCATGCAAAGATCGGGCCCGCGCACAATGGCGCGTCGACCTTGCCCCGGCAACGCTCCTGCAGCGCCCCGACCGCGTCTGCAACGGGAGCCATCCAGGGAATCACCGCGAAGAATCGAGCTTGAGATGCTTTCTGCCACCGCCCCTGCCCCAGCGTCTGCGGGAGAAACCGAACACCGCCCGAACACGTCCCTGGCCTTGCAGACCGCGCTCGACCGGTCGGCGCAGCTGGCCGCCGTGCTGTGCGGCGCGCGAGCGGCCGTGCTGCTGGAGCAGGAGGAGGCTGCGACCTGGCCGGTCAGGGGCAGCCACGGCCTGGGCCCGACCGAACGTCTGGGCTTCGACGCCTGGGTGGCTGAGGTCCAGCCATCGGCCACCGAGATGCCGCGCTGCATGACACGCACTGCATCACCGGCCATGGCGATCGTGGCCATGGACGGTCGCGCGGTCCAGCGGGCGCACTGGCTGGCACTGGAGCGTGCGGCCGGGCGGCCGCTGGCCTGGCTGGTGCTGTTGGACGCGGAGATGCAAACGGACGCGGAGCTGCGCGGCGAGGCACTGCTGCCTGCCTTGCTGGCCCAGGCCGACGCCCTGCTGGACTGCGCCCACCAGCAGCGCAACCTGCTGGCCCAGTGGCCGGGCACCTCCAGCGGGCCGGACAGCGCGCTGCGCGACAGCGAGAGCCGGCTCAAACTGACCGAGCACACTGCCGGCGTGGGCAGCTGGTCGATGGTGGTGGCGAATGGGCAGGTGCAGCTTTCCAACGAGTGCGCGCTGATCCTGGGGTTGGCCGAAGGGGCGCAGGTCGACACGCTGGACGGCATGATCGACTGTTACACCCCCGAGTGGCGCGCCGGCATGCGCCAGCGGCTCGCCCGCTGCGAACGCACCGGTGTGGCGTTCGACGAGGAAATCCAGGTTCTGGTGCCGGGTAGCACCCCCAAATGGGTGCGAACGGTGGGCAAGGCACTGCGCAACGAGCAGGGGACCATCGTGCGCCTGCAGGGTGCAGTGCAGGACATCTCGGCCCAGAAGCTGGCCCAGCAGGAAACCCTGCGGCTGGCCATGCGGCTGACCACCACGCTGGCCAGCATCACCGAGGCTTTCGTGACGCTGGACCGCGAATGCCGCTTCACCTATCTGAACCAGGAGAGTGAACGGCTGCTCCAGAAAACCACCGCCGAACTGCTGGGCGTGGAGATCTGGGAGGGTTTCGGGACCGGCCTGGCCCAGCGGCTGCGCGACCAGATGCACAAGGCATTGCAGAGCAACCGGCGCATCGAGATGGAGGACCACTTCCCCACGCTGGGCAAGTGGCTGGAGGTGCGCGCCTACCCGTTTGCCGAGGGCCTGGCGGTGTATTTCCGCGACGTGACGGAACGGCGCCGCTCCCAGGAGCAGCTGATGCTGCTGGAGACCAGCGTGGCGCGCCTGAACGACATCGTGGCGATTGCCGAAACCGGGGCCAAGGACAACCAGGAACCGCGCATCGTTTTCGTGAACGATGCCTTCGAACGCCACACCGGCTATTCGCGCGACGAGGTGCTGGGCCAGACGCCGCACATGCTGCTGGAACTGGAACCCGCCCTGCCCAAGCTGCGCGAGATGGCGATGGGCTTGCAGATGCACCGCCAGGCACGCACGGAACTGATGGTGCACCGCAAGAACGGCGCCATGTTCTGGGTGGAACTGGAGGTGGTGTCGGTGCAGGCCACCGCCGAGGACGTGACCCATTGGGTGGCGGTGGGACGCGACATCACCCAGCGCAAGACGGCCGAGGACATGATCCGCCACATGGCGCTGTACGACCCGCTGACCGACCTGCCCAACCGCCAGCTGCTCACCGAGCGGTTGCAGCAGGCGCTGGCCGAAAGCGAACGCACCGGCCAGCATGGTGCGCTGATGTTCATCGACCTGGACAACTTCAAGATCCTCAACGACACCCTGGGCCACCATGTGGGTGACCAGTTGCTGAAAAAGGTGGCGCTGCGGCTGGCGCAGAGCGTGCGCAAGACCGACACAGTGGCGCGGCTGGGGGGCGACGAATTCGTGATCATGGTGGACGACCTGAGCACCGATCCGGCGGCAGCGGCCTACAAGTCGCGTGCCCTGGCCGATAAGGTGCTGAACATGCTGCGCGAGCCGTTCCACGTGGGCGGGCACCAGCATTTCGCCACACCCAGCATCGGAGTGACCGCGTTCACCGGCCTGGACAATGACGTGGGCGAGTTGCTCAAACAGGCCGACCTGGCCATGTACCAGGCCAAAACCCTGGGCCGCAACACGCTGTGTTTCTTCGACCCGGCCATGCAGGCCACGGTGAACTCCAATGCCGCGCTCAGCGCAGACATGCGCGTGGCACTGAAGGAGCAGCAGTTCGTGGTGCATTACCAGCCCCAGGTGGACCGCGACGGCGTGATCACCGGGGTGGAGGCGCTGGTGCGCTGGCAGCACCCGCAGCGCGGCATGATCACGCCGATGAGCTTCATCCCGGTGGCCGAAGACACCGGCATGATCCTCCCGCTGGGCCAGTGGGTGCTGGAAACCGCCTGCGAACAGCTCGCGGCCTGGGCCGACTGGCCACAGACCACCCACCTCACCATTGCAGTGAACGTGAGCGTGCACCAGTTCCGTCACCCGGATTTCGTCGACATGGTGATGGCCGCCATTGGCCGCACCGGTATCCGGCCCGAGCGGCTGAAGCTGGAACTTACCGAAAGCCTGCTGGCCGACCGCATGGAGATCACCATCGCGAAGATGGGCATGCTCAAGGACCTGGGCGTGACACTGTCGCTGGACGATTTCGGCATGGGCTACTCGTCGCTGTCGCTGCTCAAGCGGCTGCCACTGGACCAGCTCAAGATCGACAAGTCGTTCGTGGCCGACGTGCTCACCGATCCGAACGACGCGGCCATCTCGCGCGCCATCATCACGCTCGCACAGAGCCTGAGCCTGCAGGTGGTGGCCGAAGGCGTGGAAACCCACGAGCAGCGCAACTTCCTGGTGGAACAGGGCTGCGAACATTTCCAGGGCCACCTGTTCTCGCCGCCGCTGCCGATCGAAGCGCTCGATGCCTTCCTGCGCAATCCCTCCACCGGGATGATGGTGCTGAACTGAAGCCGCCGCCCTCAGCGGGGTGCGTCGGCCACCGATTCGGTGGGCAGGAACAGCAGGCTGCGGGGCACCAGGTAGCGTGCGCCATGCGGGGCGGTCCATTCGAGCTTCACCTCGCCCAGATCGGCCGGCACGGTGATGAGTTCGACCGTGATGGGGTAGAAGCGGCCCGCGACCATGGGCACCGCCTCGGCGGCCGCAGCGCCCGCGCCGGCCACCACCTGGTTGGCCACGCTCACGCGCATGCCCGGGGTATCGGCGTGGAACCGGTAGCCGCCCGCCAGCGGCGCCTTGATCCAGCCGCTCCAGCGCACCGACCCGGGCCGGGCCACGGACAGGTTGTCGGGCCAGTTCAGGCCGGCGTCGAAATGCATGGGCGAGTCCACCCGCACCAGGACCGGCTCGCCAACCCCGATGGCGCCGGCGAAGTATTCGCCACGCAAGCCTGCGCCGACCGCATTGGAGCCGGTACACAGGTTGGCACGCATGTCCGCGCTCTGCTGGTCGGGCGAGGTGTAGTTCCCGGCGCCCGGACCCACGCGCGAGGCCGCCTCCGCCATGGCCAGCGCCTGCTGCTGCCTCCAGTAGAGCCCCGCTGCCGCTGCCCCCGCGAGGACCACAGCCACAGCCAGCCCCCCCAGCAGGACGGTGCGCCGGCGGCGGGAAGGAACGGACGGCGAGGCGGACGGATTCATGGTGGTGGCCAGGGGCGGTGCAATGCAGGACGTGCGGACAGTCAGCGTGAATTCAACCATGCGCCAGACAACCGGCGGGCAACGGCCCGAGCGGACCCGGGGCAGCGGGCCGCGCCCGCATCGGCCGGCGGCTGCTCGGCTAGTCTGGTCTGGTCTGGTCTGGTCTGCGATCGTCACACCGCTGGCCTGCCTTGGCAAGCCCGCCCGGCGGCGCCATCCAGCCGGCCCTCCATCCGGCCGGTCAGACCGGCGTCTCGTCGGCCATGGGGCGCAGGTGCTGGCGCGCCGCGGCCTTGACGGCCGTCGTCAGGCGCTGGGCCGATAGCGGCTCGTGCGCCCAGTGCTGCCAGTACAGCACCACGTCCACCGTGGCGCCAGGCAGCAGTTCCTGCAACCTTGGGCGATGGGCCAGATTCTGCTCGGGCACCATGCCCCAGCCCAGCCCGAGTTCAATGGCGGTTTCGAAGGCGTCCACCGCCGGAGCAAAGTGGCGCGGGTACTGGGGCTGCTTCAGGCCGAAGTGCTGGGCCAGGAAAGTGTCCTGCAGGGCGTCCTTGCGGTTGAAGATCACGGCCGGCTGGGCCAGCAGCCGGTGTGGCGACACCGCGCCGGCCGGGGTGCGGCAGCGCTGCAGCACCTCGGGCGCCGCCACGCAGCGGTAGCGCATGACGCCCAGCGGCTCGGCCACGCAGCCGCGCATGGCGGTGGACAGCGTGGTCACGCAGCCCATCACGTCGCCGCTCTTGAGCGCGTCGTGCGTGTGGTCCTGGTCGTCGATCAGGATTTCCAGCAGCAAGCGGTGCCGCTGCAACTGGGCAGCGACTCCGGGCAGGAACCAGTTGGCCACCGAGTCGGCGTTGATCGCCACCGACAGGCTCTGCCAGCGCGCACCGCGTCCGGTTCCGCCGCCGGCGCCCTGCAGGCCGCTCAGCAGGTCGGCCTCCATCAGCCGCACCTGCTTCACATGGCCCAGCAGCGCCTGCCCGGCCGGTGTGGCGCGTACCTTCTTGCCACGCACCAGCAGCCGCTGACCGAGCGTGTCCTCCAGCGATTTGATGCGCAGCGACACCGCCGCCAGGGTGACGGCCAGGGCACGGGCAGCGGGTCCGAAGCCCCCATGCTCGACCACGGCGGCGAGGGCTTCGAGCTGGCGGGGGTCGAGCATAAGACGGGCTTTCGTTGGGCTTCGGGACGGACTGACCGGAATTCACTCAATAAATTATTGATTGAACTGACTTTAAATTGATTTCATTTAATTTTTTGCACCGCAGGCGCACACTGGCTGTCCATCAACGCCTGGGCTGGTCCGGGCAATTTCCGCCGAGAACCCCATGTCCTCCCTTGCCCTGCCCACCCTCAGCCTGCCCGCCCTGCTGTCCCCCGCCTTCACCGCCGGCATGGTGCTCAGCATCTCGCTCATCATGGCCATCGGGCCGCAGAATGCGCATGTACTGCGCATGGGGCTGCAGCGCCAGCACCTGTGGCTCACGGTGGCCATCTGCGCGGTGGCCGACATCGCGCTCATTGGCCTGGGCGTGCTCGGGCTGGCGCAGCTCGGGGGCCTGTCGGACAAGCTGCACGGCGCGCTGATCGGCGCCGGCATGCTGTTTCTGGCGGTGTACGGCTGGCAGGCGTTCCAGCGCTTCCTCAAGCCGCAGGCCCTGCCGGTGGATTTCGGGGTGGAGGGCACCGCCCCCAAGGCCGCCCCGGTGAAGCGGCGCCACGCTGTGCTGTCCGCCCTGGCGTTTTCCTGGCTGAACCCGCACGCCTGGCTCGACACCGCCGTGCTGATCGGCACCGCGTCGCTGGCCTACGGTCAGGGCAGCACGGTGTTCGGCATGGGCGCGGCCGCCGGTTCGGTGGTGTGGTTTCTGGTGCTGGGCGCTGCTGCCTTCTGGCTGGGCCGGCGGCTGAACTCGCTGCATGTGTGGCGCGCGCTGGACGGCATGGTGGCGCTGATGATGTGGGGCACGGCCGTGGCGCTGTTCGTCAGTCTTTTCTGAACCCGTGACACCGCGCACCGAACGCGCGACACTGAACACCCCATGAAACTCCGCCCGCCCGACGCCCCCGTCACCGTCTTCGGGCCGGACTTCCCGTTCGCCTTCGACGACTGGATTGCCCACCCCGCCGGGCTGGGCACGCTGCCCGAATCCACCCGGGGCACCGAAGTGGCGATCGTGGGCGCCGGCATGGCCGGCATGGTGGCCGCCTACGAGCTGATGAAGCTCGGCCTGAAGCCGGTGCTGTACGAGGCGTCGCAGATGGGTGGGCGGCTGCGCTCGCAGCCCTTCGAGGGCGGCAGCGGCGCGGTGGCCGAACTGGGCGGCATGCGCTTTCCGGTGTCGGGCACGGCGTTCTTCCACTACGTGAACCGCCTGGGCCTGGACACCCGGCCCTTCCCCAACCCGCTCACGGCCGCCGCCGGCTGCACCGTCATCGACCTCGAAGGCCAGACCCACTGGGCGCGCCAACTCGACGACCTGCCGCCCCTGTTCCGCGAAGTGGCGCAGGCCTGGGACCAGGCGCTGGAGCAGGGCGCGGGCTTCAGCGGCCTGCAGCAGGCGCTGCGCGAGCGCGATGTGCTGCGCCTGAAGGCGCTGTGGAACCGCCTGGTGCCACTGTGGGACGACCGCACCTTCTACGATTTCGTGGCGCAGTCGGAGGCGTTTTCCGCGCTGAGCTACCGCCACCGCGAAGTGTTCGGCCAGGTGGGCTTCGGCACCGGCGGCTGGGACTCGGACTTCCCCAATTCCATGCTGGAGATCCTGCGCGTGGTGCTCACCGCCTGCGACGACCACCAGCGCCTGATCGTGGGCGGCGCGCAGCAGGTGCCGCTGGGCCTGTGGCGCCACGCCCCGGCCGCACACGAACTGCAGCACTGGCCGGCCGGCACCACGCTGGCCAGCCTGCACGGCGGCGCGCCCCGCGCTGGCGTGAAGGCCATTGCCCGGGCCCCCGACGGCCTGCTGGCCGTGACCGATGCCTGGGGCAGCACCCGCCACTACCCGGCCGTGCTCACCACTTGCCAGAGCTGGCTGCTGACCACCGAAATTGCGGTGGAGGAATCGCTGTTCTCTCACCCGCTGTGGATGGCGCTGGACCGCACGCGTTACATGCAGTCCAGCAAGACCTTCGTGATGGTGGACCGCCCGTTCTGGAACGACCTCAAGGCCAACGGCTGGCCGCAGATGGGCATGACGCTGACCGACCGCCTCACCCGCGGCACCTACCTGTTCGACAACGGGTCGGACCAGCCCGGCGTGATCTGCCTGAGCTACGCCTGGATGGGCGACGCACTCAAGATGCTGCCGCACGGCACGGAAAAGCGCGTGCAACTGGCGCTGGATGCGCTGCGCAAGATCTACCCCGACGTGGACATTGCCAGCCACATCGTGGGCAACCCGATCAGCATTTCCTGGGAGGCCGATCCGTACTTCCTGGGCGCGTTCAAGGGCGCCCTGCCCGGCCACTACCGCTACCACCGCCGCATGTACAGCCACTTCATGCAAAACGAGCTGCCGGCGGCCGAACGCGGCATCTTCCTGGCCGGCGACGATGTGTCGTTCACGCCCGCCTGGGTGGAGGGCGCGGTGCAGACGGCACTCAACGCCGTGTGGGGCATCGTGCACCACCTGGGCGGGCGCAGCCACGCCGACAACCCCGGCCCCGGCGATGTGTTCGCCGACATCGGCCCGGTGGCGCTGCCGGACTGACCCCCATGACCGCGCCGCTGGACGTCCTCACGCTGGCGCTGTGGCAGTGCCCTTACGCGGCCAGCCCGGCCGAGGCCCTGGCGCGGCTCGACAGCACAGCAGCACTGGCCCGGGCGCAGGGCGCCGACCTTCTGGTGTGCCCCGAAATGTCGCTCACCGGTTACAGCATTGGCGCTGCGCGCGTCCAGGCGCTGGCCGAACCCCCAGACGGTCTGCTGGCGCAGGCCGTGGGACGGATTGCGCAGCGGCACGGACTGGCGGTGGTGTTCGGTTACGCAGAGTCCAACGGCAGCGAACGGCCCTTCAATGCGGTGCAGGCGGTCGACCCGGACGGCGTGGCGCTCGCGCACTACCGCAAGACCCATCGGTTCGGCGACATGGACCGCCAGCAGTTCAGCCCCGGCGACCGCGCCCCGGCTGTCTTCGAATGGCGAGGCTGGCGCCTGGGCCTGCTGGTCTGCTATGACGTGGAGTTCCCCGAGACCGTGCGCCTGCTGGCCTTGCAGGGTGCCGAAGCCGTGCTGGTGCCCACCGCCAACATGCGCGCCTTTGATGAAGTGCCCCACCTGCTCGTGCCGGCCCGCGCCTGCGAGAACCGCCTGTACGTGGCCTACGCCAACGCCTGTGGCGAAGAACCCGGTCTGGTGTACGGCGGGCTCAGCACGCTGGCGGGGCCAGAAGGCGGCATGCTGGTGCAGGCAGGGCGGGACGAGCTGTTGCTGCTGGGGCGACTGGAGCGCGGGGCCCTGAAAGCCGCGCAGGCGGGTTCGCAGCTGCCGTACCGGCGGACGGACTTGTACGGTGGTCTGATAGGGAAGCCGGCACCCTGAACCCAGGGACCTGGAAGGGCTTTGACAGGCTCAGCCCGAGCGGATCATCGGGCTCGGCCACCGTCAAATTCGCCACACCGATGGAGCGCTTGGAACGAACGAAGCGCCCCAACCAGGGGCATCGAAGATCCGGCTCCGCCGGTCCGACATGCCGCCCCCCTGCGGGGGGTGACGCGAAGCGGCGCGGGGGGTAGTCAAACCCTGCGGCGCGGGGGGGTTAAATGACAGCGGCATCCGGCGCATTCGCCCGGATGAAATCCAGCACCTTCGGCGTCTGGATGTTGGTGAACAGCGAGCGGTCGCCCACGTTGCAGTCGGCGCTGGTGCCCGACGAGGTGATGCCCACCACGCCCTGCGTACCGCCCACGGAGCGCAGCATCGGACCGCCCGAATCGCCGGGGCAGGTGTTGGCGCCCCGGCCGTCGTAGGTGTAGCCGACATGCAGTTCGTTGACGATCGTGATGCGGCTGAAGCCGGCCACCAGTTCGTAGTCCGGACCGCCCCAGCCGGCAATGAACACGTCCTGACCCGGGGTGGAGGGATTGCTGGCCAGCAGCGGCATGGGGGTGGCGGGCAGCGGCGCGGACAGTGTGATCACCGCTGCGTCGTTGAGGAAGCCGGTGGGCGTGACCTGGTATTCGGGGTGGGTGACCCACCGCGTGGCGCGCAGGGCGCGGGCCGTGCCATCGGGCTGCCACACGGCGGTGTTGATGCGGGTCACGTCCGGCGGCAGGCAGTGGGCGGCGGTCAGGATGCGGGTCGGGCTGATCAGCGTGCCGGAGCAGTAGTTGCCCTGGCCATTGCTGCGGGTGGCCACATACACCACCACCGGCGTCTGGCCCGGCTGCGCGCAGGGCGTTCCATTGCTGCTGGGGCGTGGGGTCGGCCACCGCCTCGCCGTCACCGCCACCACACGCGCTGAGCAACACCAGCGCCGACAGCGCCACCGATACCGACTTGAGACCCACCATGACGCTCCCTTTCGCTGTTGGTTGAACACGGACCCGGGGACTTTGAAGAGTGCCTCCCGGTACCGCCCGCGCATCGTAGACGAAAGCCGCCGTGCCGCCGCGATTACCCGTGCGCATCCGACCAGAAACGGGGTTGCGCGTAATGGTGCTTGAGGAAGTCGATCCACAGCCGCACGCGCAGCGCCAGGTGCTTGGAGATCCGCCTCCACTTCCCACATGCTGCGCCAGGCAATGCCATAGCCGGCCAGGCACCATTCGTGCAGCACCTGGCCGTCGGAACAGTCCAGCGGGCCGCCGGGGCGCAGGTGCACCAGTTCGCGTTCGCCGCCCTCGCCGGGGACCGAGAACGCCCAGCCGCGCGTCTGTGAAGCGTCGCTGGACAGGGTGAGGCAGTCGAAGCGCGCCAGTTCGGCCGGTGTCTGCGGCGTGCCGTGGCGCTGCAGGTAGCGCGGCGCGGCCACGCACAGGCGGCGGTTGTCGGCCAGGCGCACGCTCACCAGCGAGGAGTCGGGCAGATCGCCCACGC
>JALORL010000223.1 GCA_025458915.1 Hydrogenophaga sp. | reverse complement strand
ACCAGCCCAACGTTGTCCACCTGATCTATTCGCGCGGGGGGCAGGGCACTGCCAACGTCACGTCCAAGGGCTGCATGGAGGCGTGCCTGCGCATGAAGCCCGACCGGATCCTGCTGGCCGAGATCCGGGGCGACGAGTCGTTCTACTACATCCGCAACTGTGCGTCGGGCCACCCGGGTTCCATCACCAGTTGCCACGCCGGCAGCACCACCCAGACCTGGGACCAGATGGCGCTGATGGTGAAGGCGTCCCCGGAAGGCTCTGGCCTGACCTTCAGCGAGATCAAGCGGCTGCTGATGCTCACCATCGACATCGTGGTGCACATTCAGGCGCATGCGGGGCACCGCTACATCACGGGCATCGACTTCGACCCGGTTCGCAAGCAATCCATCGCCTGAAGGCGTTGACCATGAATGACATCAAGGAGGAAATTCAAATGAACAGACACCTTTTCCGGCGCTGGGCGCCGATTCTCGCCCTGTCCGTGCTGATGAGCGGATGCGCCTTGCTGCCGTCCAATGAAGAGGCTGCAGACCTGGAGGCCAGCAAGACCGCAGAACCCGCCATTCCGGAGCTGACCACCGAATCCGGTTATCGCTTCCGGCTGGTGGCGGCCCCCGCGGAACCGGCCGAAGGTGAAGCCAAGCCGCTTCGCAGTGCGGTGGTGGTGATGCGCAATGACAGGGAAGTGCAGCGGATCGAACACGATTTCGGCATGCCTCCGAGCGAAGTGGACCCGCAGGACTGGCTGACGCTGAGCGACGCCGACGACGACGGCCATGTGGATCTGTTGCTGACCCGCCGGGCCGAGGGGGAGGGTGCAGGCTGGCTGGACGCTTTGTACCGGTTCGATGCGAATGACGAAAAATTCGTCCGTGTGGACGACCTGTCGGACAAGGGGCGGCTGGAGGTGTTGATTGCCGGCTGCGTGAGCGTGGAGCCGGCGCGGGAAAACACGGCTTCCGCAAGCCAGGAGTTCTGCTACTCGCCCCAGGCGGGGCGCTGGATCCGGCAGCTTACCTTGCCTGCGCTGAGCGTTGCGGCTCAGAAAGGACCAGAACAGAACGGCGAGTCCGCTGCGTGCCTCGGCTCTTCCCCTGACCTGAACGCCTGCCGCAAGCTGCGCATGAGCACCGACAAAGCGCTCAAGACCGCCATGATCGAGCACAAGAACACTCAGCGTCCCAACCTGCAGCGCGAACGGGGGCGGCAGTACGCCCAACGTTTTGCGGTCAATCTGGACGCAAGCCACCGTTCGTGGCTGCAGTACCGGGACAACCGTTGCCAGGTGTATGTGCGAGAGCAGGGGCTTCAGGCGCCGCTGTTTCACGCCGTCAACGAAGCCTGCCGTTTCAGGCTGGCTCAGTGGCAGCTTCAGCAATACCGCGTCGAGTGAGTGCCTGAGCCGGGCAGCCACGGGCCATGGTCCGGTAACCACAGCAGCCAAGAGGCAGAGGGCTTGCCATGAGCAAAGCGAAATGGATCTTTTGGACGGGTCTGGTGGGTCTGGCCCTGCTCGCTGGCTTGTACCTCAGCGGCGTGCTGATGTTCTGGCGCCTGGACATGCCCGTGCAGCAGGTGGGTGTGTCCACCTACGCCAGCTACTGGCTGGCGCATGCGGACCATCCGGTGCACGGCCCGGTGGTGCGGTCCAGCGGTTGGGTGGGCTTCGGCGGCCCGGTCGCCCTGTTGCTGTTTGCTGCGCTGGCCATCGTGCTGCGGCGCAAGCCCAGCCTGTACGGCGACGCCCGCTTCGCCACCCTGGGGGACCTTCGGCGCAAGCAGATGCTGGCGCCCGAGGACACCGCGCTGGTGGTGGGAAAAATGAACGGCAAGTTCGTCTACCTGAACGGCCAGCAGTTTGCGCTGGTGGCGGCACCCACCCGCTCCGGCAAGGGCGTGGGCATCGTGATCCCTAACCTGCTGAGCTACCAGGGATCGGTGGTGGTGCTGGACATCAAGGGCGAGAACTTCGAGCTGACCAGCGGGTTTCGGGCCCGGTACGGGCAGGAGGTTTACCTGTTCAACCCCTTTGCCGAAGACCGCCGGACCCATCGCTGGAATCCGCTGGGGTATGTGTCCGACGATCCCGGTTTCCGGGTCAGCGACCTGCAGGCGATTGCCGCCATGCTGTATCCGGTGGTGCAGCTGCACAAGGATCCGTTCTGGGCCAATCAGGCGCAGAACGCGTTTCTGGCCTTCGCCCTGTACGCCTTCGAACAGCGGGCATTTCTGATGAAGCGCTTTCCGGGGAACGACACACCGCCCGTGCCCACCATGGGCGACCTGTATCGCCTGGCGGCCGGGACACCGGGGCGGGACATCAAGCACCACCTCGAAGAACTGGCCCGGTGGCCGCACCTGAGCCCCACGGCGAGAACCGCTTTTGGCACCTTGCTCAGTCAGGCCGATGTGACTTTCGCCAGCATCGTGGGCACCTTCAAGGAGCCGTTGAATCCCTGGCTCAACCCGGTGGTGGATGCCGCCACATCGGCCAACGACTTCGACCTGCGCGACGTTCGAAGGAAGCGCATGAGCGTGTACGTGGCGATCCAGCCCAACAAGCTGGCCGAAAGCCGGCTGATCCTCAACCTGTTCTTCAGCCAGCTCATCAATGAAAACACGCGTGAGCTGCCCAAGTCCAACCCCGCACTCAAGCACCAGTGCCTGCTGCTGCTGGACGAGTTCACCAGCATTGGTCGTGTGGACATCATTGCCAACGCGGTGAGCTTCATGGCCGGCTACAACCTGCGCCTGATGCCCATCATCCAAAGCATTTCGCAACTCGAAGCCACCTACGGCAAGGAGGTGGCCCGCACGCTGTTCGACGCGAACGAATACAGCGACATGCTGGGTTACACCAGCGTGCGCAAACAAAGCATCAGCCGCAGCCGTGCCCGTGAGTCCAGCTACACCCGCAGCGAGAGCGAAGAACGTCGGGCTCTGATGCTGCCGCAGGAAATCAAGGCGTTGGGCGATGACAAGCAGATCGTGGTCCTGGAAGGCCTTGCGCACCCGGTGATGTCACAGAAGATCCGCTACTACAAAGAGGTGGCCTTCAAGCAGCGGCTGATGCCGCCGGTGGGTATACCCGTTATGCCACTGCCCACCATGATTCGACCGATCACCGTTGCTTCGGCTGAAGCAGCGCGGGCTGAGTTGGCGCCAGAGTCACCAGTGGCGCCCTCACCCAACGCCTCAGCAGGTTTTGCCAATTCGTCAATGGCTCGCAATTCAATGGCGGAGTCGGGTACCGTGCCACCTGAATACACCGGGTTGAGTGGCATTGTGGAAGAGTTTGACCAGGCGTTCGATCTGACGAAGCCGACGTCATCAAACTGGAACCGGTGGGAGGAGGCTTCGGATGCTGGGGTTTGATGCGGTGGTTTCTGCATCGGCAGAGAAGGGTGCGTACTCCCCATCGGATGACTACCGAGTCACCTCCTCGCAGGTAAGTCCTGACGTACAAACTTGCTTCAACCGATACAGGCATTGGCAATCCCGCAGCATTTTTTTCAGTCCAATCAAGGAGTGGTCCCATGGCGTTTGTGACAGAGAAGATCCCTCAGTCGTTTCTGGACAGTTTTGACCCCGGCAAGTTGTATGCACCGTACAGCTGGAGTCGCTGGAAAACCGATACCTGGACCTACGACAAAGAGCGCGATGTGGCGTGGATCAGCATCACCACCGACTCCAACGTGGCGGCTGACGAACAGCGCCCAGCGTTCACTTGGTACACGATGATTCTGGAAGGGCATGTGGTGGGCGTGTTGGCCGAGGATGGGGGCGAGGTTCTGCCAGGTTTTGATGAAAAGTTCAATCGTCCTCATGAATCGGTCACGCTCGAACACGCCAACTTCCAAGTTCCTGACGTGCTCGACGGCAGGGAGCGCGAAATCGTAAAACTGGCTGAGGAAGCTTTGTTTCACTCCATGCGCTACCCAAGCCCTAGACATGAACGTACCTACATCGTGCGGGCGGAGATTCGTGGTGTAACTATCAATGGTCGGCGTTTGGAAACTAGCCCATGAGCACCAACGCTTTGAGCGCTCGCCAGCAAGCGTTGATAGACTGGTTACATGAGCAAGAAAGCCGAAATGTTTCGGCAGATCCAACTCAATTCGAACGATTCAAGAAAGACCTTTTTGGTCGACTTGACGAGCTGCAGTTGAAGGTGCCGGGCCAGACGCCCGATGCCACCACCTTGTTTTACAGCGGCAAGCTAGGCTCCACCGACTCCTGGAAGGTTGCCGAAAAAATCGGCGAAATCTCCAACGGCAGAGTCGTCACGATTGGGCAGACTGAGCTGGGCGCACTGCAAAACTCGAAGGAGTTCAAAGATGGTTTGAGGCAGGTGCTGGGCAAAAACCGTCCTGAATTGCTCCGAGAAATCGAAGACGGTGTGCGCCCCGATGGCAGCCGCGTGCCCAGCGTCTGGGACCGTGCCAGCGAGCGCCTGGCGCAAGGGGCAAAGGGCGATGTGCGCACCATCACCCAGTCGGCCGAAGACAGCCGGGTGTTTGCCAGCAAAGAGCTACCCATGCTTTTGAAGAACCCCCATGTCACGCACATCAATGGCGTCGACATAGAACAGTACCGCCACATTTACGCACTAGCTCCGGGCTCGCCCACCGAGAAGCTCAGTGAGGTCAACAAAGCAGTTCAACACAGTTCGTTCGAGCGCACGCGCGAAATGAGGCTGCACCACACCGACTCGTTGGTGGGCGACGACTCGCGGAAAACACTGGGGCGCCACGTCCACCAGGTGGACTCGGGCAAGCTGTTTGAGGGCACGGCTTACGAGCAATCACCGCGCCTGAAGCCCATTGATGCCACGATTGATTTTCAGAAAAATCCCGCCCTTGAGGGGGTGAGCCTGGAAGATGCGCAACGCATCCAATCCGGTGCTCAACAACTGCAAGAAGCCGATAAGGCGCTGGGCCTGCAAGCCATGCAGCGAATCAAAGGCGCTGCCATCAAAGGTGTTGGCGTCGCCGGCACCGCCTACGGTCTGGCGGAGGGCTACGGCCAGGTCGAGGATGCCGCGGACGGAGCCCGTTCTACCCGCGAACAACACGAGCGCGGCGCGGAGGCTGCGGCCGACCTGGGTACACGCGCAGTGGTCAGCGGAGGTGCTGCTGTGCTCGGCGGGGTGGTGGGTGGAGCTGGCGGTACTGCGGTGGCGCCTGGCGCAGGCACCGCTGCTGGGGCGATCCTCGTGGGCGGAGCCGCTGCGGTGGGTGCAGAGCACGCGTACGAGAAATCCCGCCTGCAGCAACTCAGCCGCTGGGCTGGGCGCCAGGCTGGCGAGATCAGCTATGAGTATTTTTCCGACGAGGGAAAGCTGGGCCGCAGGGTGGAGTCCCTGCGCCAGGAACTGCTGCAAACCACCGACGAGTCGGCCCGGTCGCACCTGAAGGCTAAGTTGCACACCGCCGACGAAGCCTTCAAGACGGAGGTGGATCGCAACAACGCCTACTTTGCGGGCCGCGAAGGCATCGAGAACGCCTGGCCAGAGATGAGCCGGGAATATCCCAAGCTGGACAAGGAAGACGTGGTGGATGCGTACAAGAAGCGCCACGAGACCCAGGTTGCTGCCCAACCCAGCGGCCAGTCCTACCCGCAGGGCAACGAGCGCGCGGTGCGCGGCGCCTTCAGCGACGCGGTGCACGAGCGCTACCCCTACAAGCTTCCCCACATACCTCAGGAAGACTACCGAACCCTCAGCCCGGAGCAACTGGCCGAGAGGCACCGCCACTACGTGGGGGAAGTGGTGCAGGGCAGGCGTGAGTTACGCGAGCAGGTGGCCAACAAGGACTCGCACAACAACGTCGACCAGGGGTGGACCCCGAAACTGGCGCAAAAGCGCCAGGCCGATCGGGTGGAGGTAGCAGGCAACGAACTCTGGCGCGACAGCGGCCACCTGTGGGCTATTCGAAGCGTCTATCAGGAGCGCGGCCTACCAGCGCCGCAGCTGCCTGTGGAGCTGCAGCCCAAGCCGCGCACCGGGCCTGCATCAACCCAGGCCGAGGCCGGTGGGCCCCAAAAAGACAAGCCCATGCCGAGCGCACCGGCAACGGCGCCCGCAGCACGCCTGAGCCCGGTGAGCCAGCAGTTGCTGCAGGACAGCGAGCGCGAAGTGGCGAAGGTCGCGCAGCGCCATGGCGTGGCCTGGGACCCGGGCATGCAGAACACCTGCGCGGCGGTGGCGGCCACGGCGCGGGAGGCGGGCCTGAGCCGGGTAAACCTGCTGCGGGCCAGTAGCGGGCAGATCCATCTGGCGCACTACGACGGTGTGCAGGTGCGCGATGCCTGGGTGGATGCGAAGGTGGCGGCGAACACGCCGCATGAGCAGTCGCTGCATCGCCTTGAGCGGGTGGATGTTGCGCAGCAACGGACTGCGGTAGAACCGGAGCCTTCGGGCTCCGCCATTGCTGAGCAAAACGACCCAGCCCGTACCGCCGGGTTGCAGGAAGCCATTGCGCGCCGGGCCGAGGCGCAGGCCGTGATCGGTTGATTGCCGTCTGGCGTTTCTGCCGCATGGGATGTTAGGGCCTTTGGCGGTGCCAACGGCGCTGGGTATCCAGGCTTCAGGTGCCGTGAGAGCGCACCTAAAATGGGCAGCCCCAGACCACACCCGCACCGTTGTCGGGTCGGGTTGTCCATTCACTGGATCTCTTCATGACACGCAAATACTTCGGCACCGACGGCATCCGGGGCACGGTCGGGCAGCCGCCCATCACTCCCGACTTTGTCCTGCGCCTTGCCCATGCGGTGGGCCGGGTGCTCAAGCGCACGGAAGCGCATCCCACGGTGCTGATCGGCAAGGACACCCGCATTTCCGGTTACATGCTGGAGAGTGCGCTGGAAAGCGGCTTCAATTCAGCGGGCGTGGACGTGGTGCTGCTGGGGCCGGTGCCCACGCCGGCGGTGGCCTACCTCACGCGGGCCCAGCGCGCGAGCCTCGGGGTGGTGATCTCGGCCAGCCACAACCCGTTTGCAGACAACGGCATCAAGTTCTTCAATGCGCAGGGCACC
>JALORL010000222.1 GCA_025458915.1 Hydrogenophaga sp. | reverse complement strand
GAGGGCCTGACCATGTGCCCGCCGGTGTGGCGAGGCACCTCCAGATCAGCCGAGGTGCATCAACCACGGCACGCCATTGGCCGCATCTTTGAATTGCCCTCGCAACTCCCACGCAAGTCGCTCGCGCTCGGCTTCACAGCCCGCTCCAATCTCGCCAGACATTACAGCTGACGCATCATGTCGCCTTCCTTGTAGTCGTCCTTGTATTCGAAGTCGACGCTGAACTTGCCGCCACGCTGCACGCTCATGATCAGCTTGTACCAGCGAGGGAGCCCAAGATCTTGGGTCAAGCGCCAATGTGCTCGGGCAGCTTCAACGACGGCCTCGTGTACGGCGTCGCTGGGGTAGTCCTTGACCTCAGTCTCTGAGTTGTCGCTCTTGAACCAATAGTCAGGCGCAGAGACGCTCCCGTCCGGCGTGACCCTGTAGGTGAACCGCAGTGATGGGGCCTTTCGCTCCTGCAATCCCGCGTAAAGCGGCGTCGCAATCGCCGCGGTCGCTTGGTCCAAAAGTTCGAGCTGCATCTGCTTCATCCCGGTGTATTCCTGAACTCCCGACGGTCTGGAACGCCATCGATCCAGTACTTCACATCAATCCTCGACGGTACGTCGCCGCCGTTCGCATAGACCGGACTCACCTCGACCCTCACCGTCTTGCGATCCAGCACCGCCTGCGCCAACTGCCGCTCCATCTCCCGGAACTCCCCGCGGTTCACCGTCGAAAGTTGCGGCACGAGGTTGATGCGTTCGCCCGCGCCGCCGAACAGCGTGGCGATCAGGTGGCCACCATCGTAGCCGTCACCACCCACATGTCCAGCTGCGGCCTGCTGCCAGGTATTGCGGTCGGCGCGGCTCACATCCAGCGTGCCTTCGGCGCGCATGACGCGGCCCGCGTTGTCGGTCACGTAGGAATGTCCGTTGTCCAGCAGGTACACGGCATTGGGCTTCAGCTGGCCGTTGAGCGCCGCATTCCAGTCGCCGCGTGAACCATTGCGGGCACTGATGAATTCGAGCCCTTCGGCTTGCGCCCGTTGGCTGACTTCCGCCACGCGGGCTTCGGTGGCTGCCGAGACGGCGCGGCTCTCCGCCCGCACCACCTGCGCCACCTCATCGGCCTTGCCTCCTGCACGGATGACGGCGGCCGCCGCCGTGATGCCCTTGCCAGCCCCGCCGGCAAAGTCCAGCGCGTTGGTGGGCATCAAGGCCTCGTTGGCCGCGTAGAGCGTGCCGAACAGGATGATCTCGGCCTCGCTCAGCCCCCCGGCCGCCGCTTTGGCGTCCAGATACTCGCGCGTGCGCTGCTGGAAGTCCTGCAGTGCCGGGACATCCAGCAAGCTCAAGCCCTGCGCGGCCAGGTCCAGGCCCTGGGCAGCGATGTCCTTGCCTTGCTGGTACAGGTCGCCCAGCGTTCCGCCGATGCGCTCGGCCAGGTCGTCGGCCAGCGTGATGCGGCGGCCGGTGACGGTGACGGTGGGCAGGTGGATGACCTGGCCGTTTTCATCCACGCGCACGGGCGTCGGCTCGGGCTCGGGCTCTGGCGGCCCCACTTCGGCGGCACCGAGCGAGGCACGTTCCGCCATGACATCCCTCAAGGCCTGGTCATGGCTTTCGTCGGGCACGAAGTAGCCGCGTACCGTGCGCGCGTCGGCGCCCGCCGTCAGCAGGCCGTTCAAGGCCAGTGACTGCACCTGATCGGGCGGCAGGCCTTGGGCCAGCAGGGCAGCCTGCAGTTGCTGGTAGCGCTGGCTGGCCGGGGCGTTGACATCCACCGCCCCCGGCATCAAGTTGCCATCGTCGTCGAACACGGTCCCGGTGAACGCTGGCACTGCGGGGGGCCGTGTCGCATCCAACCCAGCGTTCACGATGCTGCCCACCAGGTCGCTGGCAAACGCGTACTGCGGGTCGCCCGGGCTGCCCAAGGTGCGCACGGCCGAGGAGAACACGCGCGCCATGCCGCGTGCAGCAATGGCCTCGCCGGCCGTCATGGTGCCGGCCTTCACGGCGTCGTCGATGGTCTTGTTCATCTGCGCGCCACTCAGTTCGGCCAGGCCCGAGGCCAGGCCCGCGATGGCCCCTTCTTCGAACTTGCCGCCCAGCAGGGCCTGGATGCCACCTTGCACGGTCATGCGCGCCACCACGCCGCCCACGGCGCCGCCGCCCAGCGCGCTGCCCACAGGGCCCACCAGGCCGGCGGTGAGGGCGCCGCTCAGTGCGCCGCGCAGCACGTTCTTCAGGCTCAGGTCGCCGTTCATCGCGCCGCTGACGAAGGAGCCGGCCGCGCCAGCCGCCGCGGCAGAACCGATGACGCCCCAGCCGGCGCTGGCCGCTGCACCACCCGTGGCCCAGGCCGCGGCAGCGACGAAGGCCACCTGCACGAGGGTGCCCACCCAGTCGCGTTTCTGATGGATGTTGCTGTGGTGGGTGGCCCAGCCGGCTTCGAAGTCAAAACCGACCGCGCCGTCGTTGTTCAGCCGCGGGGCGTGGTTGGGGTCGATACTGACGAGCTCGTTGTGGCTCATCGGGCCGCCAGGGCCGCCCAGCTGCCAGTGCGGGTTGTCGAAAGCGATGCCGCTGATGACGCGGGCGCCGCTTTCGTCGGTGGCCCAGGTGGTGTGGCTCTGGCCGTAGAAGCTGGCAAAGGCCTGGTGGGCAGCACCGCCTTGCTGCAGGTACCAGGCGGTGAAGCGGTCGGGATCGAAGAAACGTTCGGTCAGCGGGGTGGCTGCGCCGCTTTCGTCGTGGCTGAACAGCTGCTCGGTCCGCGTGGCGCCGCTTTCGTCGGTGACGGTTGCCATGCGGGGCTGTTCCACCCAGCCTGGGCCGCCGTGGGCCATGGCGTGCTGCATGGCGTTGCTGTACTCGCTGCGCACGGCCTGCATGGCGTTGGCCAGGCGGCTCATCTGCTCGTAGCGGGCCACGCCGTGCAGGCGAACCTGCTCCAGGGCGATGCTGCTGGTGGCTGGGGCCGGGCTGCCGCCATAACGCTGCATCAGCTCGGCCACCTGCGGGTCGGCCATGGTCAGGTCGACCAGCGCCAGCTGCCGCGCATCCGCCATCGCCACGCCGGCCGGGGCCGGGCCGGCGTTGGCCGCGTGTGCCGCGCCCATCAGCGCCCACAGGCCCGGTTGCTGCGCCCACAGCGCCGTGGGTTCGATGCCGTACAGCACCGCGAGCTGCGTGCTGCCGGCGCCGGGTTGCGTGGCCTGGGTGGCGCGCCAGTGTTCGGCGAAGGCGGCTTCGTCGAACTCCAGCGTGCGGCCGGGCAGCGGGCCGTGGACCGGGCCGCTTTCGTCCCAGCCCAGCAGCGGGCGCTCGGCGCCGGGCTCGGGCACGAAGACGGTGGGCCGGCCGCTCAGACTCTGGGTGTGGCCGCTTTCGTCGGTGACCAGGGCCGCTTCCACCCAGCCCGGGGCCTGGCCGGGCCGGGCCTGGGCGGCGTCCCGGGCGCTGGTGTACTCGGTCCAGGCGGTGGCCAGCGCGGCCTCTCGCTGGGCCAGCCAGGCGGGGGCCACGGCGGGTTCCAGCGGGGTGGCGGGCGCGGCGGGCGTCGGGGGTGATGACGGCAAAGCCGGCGTGTTGGGGGCCACAGGCGCCGCGGGTGGGGGCGAAGCCATCGCGGGCACTGCGGCGGGTGCGGTGGCCGGCGGAGCGGGTGAGACCACCCGCCGCGGCGGCGCCGGCAGCTCGTCCACCCAACGCGGCTCGGGTGGCTCGCCCCAGCGCGCCGGCCCGGGGGCCTGCCAACGGGTGAGCGGCAGCAGCTCCAGCAGGTGCGCGCCGGGCACGGGCTCGGGGACAGGCTCGGCGGCAGCAGCCAGCGCCGCGTCGGGCAACACCGGCTCTCCGGCAGGCGCCGGCACCGGCCCGAAGGGCTGCGCCGGCACGGGCTGCGGCGCGTGGGCACCCGGCCCGCGCGGCGGCAGTGGCTCGCCGTCCTGGCCGTCTGCAGCCCGATCGCCAAAGCGCTCGGCGTGTTCGATCACGATGCGGCCCAGCAGGCCCGGGCGGTGGATCGCCATGTGCAGTTGCTCCCTGTTGGCAAGCCGCGGGCGCCCGGGAACGAGGCCCTGCCTAACGCCTGATCTGCATTCCTGCCGTGATGCCGCAGTGTGGCCAGCTCCCGCCCGGTGCAACACTGCGGATCGCTCCCAGGCCACCCTGGGATCGATCCGCAGTGGCCACCCACCCCGCCCGGCGCTAGCGTCGGCCGGCCATGAACCTGCGCTTC
>JALORL010000221.1 GCA_025458915.1 Hydrogenophaga sp. | reverse complement strand
TCAGCGCCGGAACCGCCCTTCCGCATCCACGATGGACAGGTCGGCGAAGTCCAGGCCGGTGTGGTTGGTGGGGCTGTAGTTCACCTTGAGCCCGCCCAGGTCGAAGTCGCGAATGCTCTCCAAGGCGTTGCGCAGGCCCTGTGGCGTGGGGTTCGGGCCTGCGCGGCGCAGGCCTTCCACCATCACCTTGGCGGCGGCGTAGCCTTCCATCATGGCCGGTGAAACGCCCTCCATACCGGCCGCCCTGGCCAGTTCCAGTGCTTCCTTGATCAACGGGTAGGTGACCGAACGTTCGTTGGGGAAGACCTGGGTAACGATGACACCACGCGCGTGTTCACCCAGCAGCGCGATGAAACCTTCGGATGCGTTGTTGGACAGGGTGACCACCTGTGCGCGCGAACCGGCGGCGCGCAGGGTCTTCACCGCGTTGGCCGTGTTGCCTGCCGAGCCAAAAATCAGCACCGCTTGAGCGCCGCTTTGGGTCACCTGCTTTGCCAGAGCGGTGAAGTCGGGCTTGTCGCGCGGAAACTTTTCCTGCAGCACTGGCTTGAGGTTCGTGGCCGCGAAACCCTTGAGGGCGCCCGCGGCGGAGTCGGCGCCGAAGGAGTCGTCGGTTTCCAGAATGGCAATGCGGTTGATGCCCACGGTCGCCAGGTGTTCGACGGCCTTGGCCGCTTCGCGCTGGTAGGTCGCCCGCACGTTGAACACCCAGGGGTTGACCGGTTCGTGCAGGGACATGGCGCCCGTGCTCGGGCCCACCAGTGGCACCTTGTATTCCGCCAGCAGCGGCAGCAGCGCCTGGGCATGGGGCGTGCCGCGGTTGAGGAACAGCGCCAGAACCTTCTGGTTCGTGATCAGTTCGCGCGCGACCTCCACCGTGAGTTTGGGGTCGAATTTGTCGTCCACCGAAATCAGTTCCACCTTCTGTCCGTTCACCCCGCCGCGCGCATTGACGGCGTTGAGGTAGAGCTTCGCGCCCTCGGTGTTTTCCTTCACGCCCGCTGCCACCGAACCGGTGAAGCCGGAGGGTTGGCCGATGCGGAGCTGGGCCGCCGCCGGCAGGGCGGCTGCGGCGAGCATGGCGACCAGCAGGGTGGTCAGGGTACGGCGCATGGCGGGCAGGGCGATCATCCTTGTCTCCTGGGGTTGTTGTGGACACCGTGTGACGCTCCGGCAAGGTCCACCGGAAGCCACGGGCGCAGTCTAGTGAGGCGGTCTGAACCTGTATCTTGTGGACATTACGCACATCAGCCCGGCTGGCGGCACCGGCCATGCATTCCGTCACGCGGTGTGGTCGCGCCGATCGTCCTTCGCACCCCTGCGGGTTATCGCCCGCAGGCCAGCGGTGCAGCAGAAGCGCTCCGTAGAATGTCTGGCCCCCCCTCTGGAGTCCCTGCATGTCCGACGCGCTTCCTCCTGCCGAACCCGAAGCGGCGGCCTTGCCACCGTCCGCAACGACCGGGTCGCCCGGCCGGGTTGCGCCGACAGACACCGGCCTGATCCGCATCCGCGGTGCACGCCAGCACAACCTGAAGAACGTCGACCTCGACATCCGCACCGGCGAGCTGACGGTGGTGACCGGCCCGAGCGGCTCTGGCAAGTCCAGCCTGGTGTTCGACACCCTGTTCGCCGAGGGCCAGCGGCGCTATGTGGAAACCTTCAGCGCCTACGCGCGGCAGTTCCTCGACCGCATGGACAAGCCGGCGGTGGACAAGGTCGAAGGGGTGCCGCCGGCCATTGCCATCGACCAGACCAACCCGGTGCGGTCGTCGCGCTCCACCGTGGGCACGATGACCGAGCTGAATGACCACCTCAAGCTGCTGTTCGCGCGCGGGGCCGAGCTGTTCGACCGCGAGACCGCGCTGCCGGTGCGCCACGATTCCCCCGAGTCCATCTTTGCCGAGCTGCAGCGGCGTGCAGCCCAGGCCGCTGTCAACGGAGTGGAGCCGCGGCTGGTGGTGACCTTCCCGGTGGAGCTGCCCGCCAGCACCACGCCGGAAGAGATCGAACAATGGCTCTCCGCCAGCGGCTACACGCGGGTGCAGGCCGAGCGTACCGTGCAGCGCAGCGCGGCGCCCTTGGACACCAAAACCACTGCCAAGGCTTCCGGCAAAACCAAGACCAGGCCGCCAGTGGGCGAAACGGTCAAGGTGCTTGACGTGGTGGCCGACCGCTTCCGCATCGGCACTGCAGAGCCGGCGCGGGTGATGGAAGCCATCGAAGTGGGCCTCAAGCGCGGTGGCGGCAAGCTGACGGTGTACGCACTGGGAGATACAGCCGAAGCGCCACGACCCGCCGCCGGGCCGCCCCAAGGCGGGGCAGCCCCCTCGGGGGGCAGCGAACCACGCGAAGCGGGGAGCGTGGGGGCCAATGCCCCCGACCTGTGGAAGTTCTCCACCGGCCTGCACTGCCCGGAAAGCGACATCCGGTACAGCGAACCCACGCCATCCATGTTCTCCTTCAATTCGGCGGTGGGGGCTTGCGAGGCCTGCCGCGGCTTCGGGCGCGTGATCGGCGTGGACATGGGCCTGGTGATTCCGAACGACCGGCTCACGCTGCGCGGCGGCGCCGTCAAGGTATTCCAGACGCCGGCCTGGAAGGAGGCACAGGACGACCTCATGCGCCACGCCGAAGCGGCCGGCATTCCGCGCGACACGCCGTGGAACCGGCTCACGCCCGAGCAGCAGCACTGGGTGATCCACGGTTCGCCGAACTGGAACGGCAAGTGGAACCAGCACTGGTTCGGCATCAACCGCTTTTTCGAGTACCTGGAGAGCAAGGCCTACAAGATGCACATCCGGGTGCTCTTGTCCAAGTACCGCAGCTACACCGAATGCCCGAGCTGCGGTGGTGCGCGCCTGAAGCTTGAGAGCCTGCTGTGGCGCCTGGGCAGCAAGGCGCAGGCCGATGCGGTGCTGGCGCCCGGGAAGCGCTATCTCCCCAAGGGCGTGAAGTGGAGCCGTGCGCAGGTGGAGGCGCTGCCGGGCCTGTGCCTGCACGACCTGATGATGTTGCCGCTGAGTGCTCTTCGGCGGTTCTTTGAAGACCTGTCGATTTCGCTCGCTGGTGAGGCCTGGGGGCGGGCGGAGCGCCCGGGGGCGTCAGTCGCGGGCTCCGATTCCTTCCCCGGGCACTCCGCCCACCCCCCGGCCTCACCGGGTTCTTCGGTTCCGGATGCGCCCAGGGCATCTGGTGAGCAGCAAGCGGTGAAGCTGCTGCTCGACGAAATCAACACCCGCATCCGGTACCTGTGCGAGGTCGGCATTGGCTACCTCACGCTGGACCGCCAGAGCCGCACGCTCAGTGGGGGCGAGGTGCAGCGCATCAACCTCACCACGGCACTCGGCACCTCGCTGGTGAACACGCTGTTCGTGCTCGACGAACCCAGCATCGGCCTGCACCCGCGCGACATGGCGCGCATCAACGATGCCATGCTGCGCCTGCGCGACGCCGGCAACACGCTGGTGGTGGTGGAACACGACCCGGCGGTGATGCTGGCCGCCGACCGGCTCATCGACATGGGCCCGGGCCCGGGCGAGCGCGGCGGGCAGATCGTGTTCGACGGCACGCCCGAGCAGATCCGCAGTGCCGACACGCTCACCGGCGCTTACCTCGGTTCGCGCAAGACGATCGGCATGGGCTTCAAGCGCATGGTCACCGACAGCACGCCGCGCCTCATTCTGGAAGGCGCGCGCGAGCACAACCTGAAGAACGTGTCGGTGGAATTCCCGCTGCAGCGGCTGGTGGTGGTCACCGGCGTGAGCGGCTCCGGCAAGTCCAGCCTGGTGCAGGACGTGCTGGCCCCGGCGCTGCTGCGCCACTTTGGCAAGGCCACGGAGTCGCCCGGCGCGCACGACCGGCTTCTGGGCGCGGACCATTTGTCCGAGGTGGTGTTCGTGGACCAGTCGCCCATCGGCAAGACGGCGCGCTCCAACCCGGTGAGCTACGTGGGAGCGTGGGACGCGATCCGCGCGCTGTTCGCCGACGCGCCGCTGTCGCGCCAGCGCAGCTACACCGCCGCCAAGTTCAGCTTCAACAGCGGCGACGGCCGCTGCCCCACCTGCGGCGGCTCGGGCAAGCGCTACCGGCCGGAGATCCTGGAGGTGAAGATCGAGCGTTCGCTTCCCGTTCGAGTCAAGCCAGATTCCGTTCGGGCTGAGCTTGTCGAAGCCCCTGCCGACACCCTGGTGAGCCCTTCGACAGGCTCAGGGCGAACGGATGGCGTGGGCTCACCGAGAGCGGACGGCGTTGGTTCGGCTCGAACGGACGGGTTGGGCGAACGGCGAACGGTGAGCATGAACGTGGCCGACGTGCTTGATCTCACCGTGAGCGAAGCCGCTGCGCTGTTCGCGAACGACCGCGAAGTGATCCGCGTGCTGCAGCCCATCGTGGACGTGGGCCTCGAATACGTGAAGCTAGGCCAGCCCGTGCCCACGCTCTCGGGCGGCGAGGCGCAGCGCCTCAAGCTCGCGGGTTTCCTGGCCGAGGCCTCGAAGTCCGCCAGCGCCAGCCGGCAGCCCATTGGGAAAAAGGGCACGCTGTTCCTGTTCGACGAGCCCACCACCGGCCTGCATTTCGACGACATTGCCAAGCTCATGCGCAGTCTGCGCAAGCTGATCGACGCCGGCCATTCGCTGGTGGTGATCGAACACAACCTGGACGTGATCCGCGCCGCCGACTGGCTGATCGACCTGGGCCCCGAGGGCGGCGATGGCGGTGGCCTGATCGTGGCCGAGGGCCCGCCCGAACAGGTGCGCGAACACGCCAGCAGCCACACCGCCAGGGCCCTGCGCGAGTACGCGCTGGCCATGGGGGAGGTGCATGCGGTGCGCGAGGGCCGGGTGCAGGACTACCTGAGCCAGTCCGCCGGCCGCTCGGCGTCGGCCCGGCGCAACGACCAGCATGGCAACGCCATCCGCATCGTCAACGCCAAGGAACACAACCTCAAGAACCTGAGCGTGGACATTCCGCGCGGCCAGTTCAACGTGATCTCGGGGGTGAGCGGATCGGGCAAGTCCACGCTGGCCTTCGACATCCTGTTCAACGAAGGCCAGCGGCGCTATCTCGAAAGCCTGAACGCCTATGCGCGCAGCATCGTGCAGCCGGCGGGCCGGCCCGAGGTGGACGCGGTGTACGGCATTCCGCCCACGGTGGCCATCGAGCAGCGGCTCTCGCGCGGTGGCCGCAAGTCCACGGTGGGCACCACCACCGAGGTGTGGCACTTTCTGCGCCTGCTGTACGTGAAGCTGGGAACGCAGCACTGCGTGCACGACGGCGCGGCCGTGATGCCGCAAAGCCCCGACAGCATCGCCGCCGCCATCCTGAAGCGCTACAAAGGCCAGCACATCGGGCTGCTGGCGCCGCTGGTGGTGAACCGCAAGGGCGTCTACACCGAGCTGGCCGACTGGGCGCGCCCGCGCGGCCACACCCACCTGCGGGTGGACGGCGAGTTCCTGCC
>JALORL010000220.1 GCA_025458915.1 Hydrogenophaga sp. | reverse complement strand
GGGCCCAGGCCGTGAACATGCACCGCGAAAATGCCGCTGGCCGCCGGTTTCCAGTGAGAAAAGCGCAGGTTCAACGTGCGGAATCCGTCGCCCTTGCCCGGGCTGGTGGCACCCAGCTCCCGCCCCAGCTTGCGGCCATGCACCACATGCCCGCTGATGCTGTAGGGGCGTCCCAGCAGCGCAGCGGCATCGTCCATGCGGCCATCCCTCAGCGCTTCGCGCACCGCCGAACTCGACACCCGCAGACCATGCACCTCATAGCTCTGCATGCGGGCCACGTCGAAGCCCAGGCGCCCACCGGCGGCATCGAGCATGGCGTAGTCGCCTGCGCGCCGGGCACCGAAGCGGAAGTCGTCGCCCACCAGCACATAGCGCACCCCCAGGGCGCCCACCAGGATGTCCGCGATGAAGGCCTCGGGGGGTTGCCCGGCCAGCGCCGCATTGAACGGCAGCACGATGCATTCGTCCACCCCGCAGCGGGCCAGTTCCTGCAGTTTGTCGCGCAGGGTGGCAATGCGGGCCGGCGCCAGTTCGGGTTTCTGGTGCAGCGCCGCAAAGTAGTCCCGGGGGTGGGGCTCGAAGGTCATCACGCAGCTGGGGACATGGCGATGCCTGGCCTCACTGTTGAGCAGGGCCAGCATGGCCTGGTGGCCCCGGTGCACGCCGTCGAAGTTGCCGATCGTGAGCGCGCGCCCCTGCGCCACCCGCGCCGAGTCGGAATGCAGAAGGTTCCAGAGACCTCGAATGATTTTCATGGGGCAGGGAAGTGCAGGCCCGGGCTTTGCCGGCAGGCCAGCGGGTTTGTCACGGAAGCACGGTATATTGACACACGCCAAAGGCGCCGTTTGGGCGCTTGCCAAAGACAGATTGTCCGGTTGTGTTCCAACATGGAGGTGGGTCTTGAAGGTATTGAAGCTGTCTGCGCAGGGACTTCCGCAGTCCTGGATCAGCCTCGAAGAAGCCGTTCTGCACTACGCGGCGGATGAAGTGCGCTGGGAAATGGGCGCCGAGATCGCCGTGTTCCACGGCGGCCACAACGCGGTCACCGGCAAGCAGTCGATCATCACCATCAACTCGATCATCGGCACGCAGGGCGTGCCGCGCATCAACCCGTTCGATCTGCGCCCTACGCTGACCAACAGCAAGCTCTTTGCGCGCGACCGCAACGTGTGCGCCTACTGCGGGGACCACTTCACCGAAGAACACCTTACCCGGGAGCACATCCAGCCGCTGGGCCAGAAGGGCCGGGACCTGTGGATGAACGTGGTCACGGCCTGCAAGTCGTGCAACCACCGCAAGGGCAACCGCACGCCTGAGCAGGCGAACATGCCGTTGTTGTACGCGCCCTATGTGCCGAGCCTGTGGGAAGACTTCATCCTGCGCAACCGCCGCATCCTGGCGGACCAGATGGAGTTCCTGATGTCGCACCTGCCCAAGACTTCCCGGCTGCACGCCTGAGCCGCGCCCGATTTACCGCTGCGCGCTGCAGGGAAAGCCGCTCGGCGCCGCCAGGCGGGAGCAGGGGCGAGGGTCAGTAGGTCAGTTCCAGCGTCACTGTGCGGTTCTCGCTCGCAGACCAGCTGCGGCCCACCAGCTTTTCGCCGTTGAACTCGGCGGCCACCGGTCGTGGCTGGGGCGCCTGAATCAGTAGCTTGGCACTGGACACGCCCGCACCGCCCGGGCCCACACCCGGCAGCGGTTTCCCGTCCAGACCCATGCGGTCCCGTTCGAGATCGAAATATCCCCTTGGGCGCGTGAAGTTCACGACCGATCCTGCGTTTCGGTCGGCTGCTGCCAGGCGCTCGGCCCGCAGGTGGATGAGATCGCTGGAGCGTGGAAACGGGCTTCGGTAGATGTGCGTAGTGGCATAGCCTTCTGCGGCCACGACGAATTCATAAGACACGCCTGGCTGGGCAGTGAACGGGCCCCAGCGCCCATCGGCCGCCACCGTCTTGCGGTGCACCGCCTCGCCGCGCCGCTCCCCGGTGGCCGGATCGGTGGCGTAGATCTCGAGGCGGGCGCCCGGCAATGGCAGGTTGTTGGCGTAAGTGCCGGTCGCCGGGTCGGTGGGTACCAGGCCCAGGCCGGTGATCTTGCCGTCCAGAACGATGCGCGCCTCCGGGACCACCGCAGTGGTGGCTGGCGCTGCACCGGTGATGAATCGCCAGGTGGCGTCGAAAGCGGCGGGCGAGAACGAGGTTTCGCGATGGTCGATGCGCGGAATCACGACATTGGTGGCGCCCTTGAGCGCTGGTCCGTCGAAACCGACGTTGGTGGCGGTTCCCTTGGCCCCGATCCACAAACCATCGGGCTGGGCGAATTTGTCGTTGTTGTCCGAGCGGATCGTCATCCATTGCACCGGGCCGGTCACTTCATCCCCGGCCGCGTTCTTGGGTGCATTGAGGCCGGTGAGGAAGGGACCGGTGCCCGAGAACTCGTTGCCTTCCCGGAACCCCTTGATGGCCCAGACGCCATGGTTGGGCGTACCGCCCAGAACGGCATGGCTCACGGTGGACGCGCCGCCTCCGTTCTGCACGTAGTTGCGCACCGCATTGCCACCGCGCGAGTTGGCGACCAGAACCACCTGCCGGGCGCCAGTGCGTTTCAGCACGCCTTCCACCTCGGCCTTGAGGTAGGCCATGTGCTCCGCCGTGGAGGTGCGGCCGGGTTGTGTTTTGCCGTCTTCGTCGCGCGCCAGCGGGTAGGGCAGGTCGATGGCATGCAGGCGGTCGCGGGGCCAGCCGTTGGATTCGAAGCGCCACACCGTGGTCTGCCAGATCGACGCCGAGTCGCCGTTGCCGTGCACGAACACGATCGGGGGGCGGTCGGTGCCGTTGGGGGTGGCCGCGCATCCGGCGAGCAGCAGGCCGGCCGCCAGCAAAGGGAACAGGGTTCGTCGTTGCAGCATGGCGCGTGCTCCGTTGGAAACTGAGCGGCCCGCTGGAGGCGGGCCGCAAGGGAGGCTATCAGGCGAACACGCCGGCCGTGTCCTGCATCCGGGCCGACACCTCGCCCAGGTGGTGCAGCGTGTCGCCGAAGGTCATTTCCAGCTGGGTGAGCTTCTTGAAGTAGTGGCTCACGATGTATTCGTCGGTCACGCCGATGCCGCCGTGCAGTTGCACCGCCTGCTGGCCCACGAAGCGCATGCTCTGGCCCAGCTGCACCTTGGCGCGGGCCATGGCCGCGCGGCGTTCGGCCGCCGGTGCATTGAGCTTGAGGCTGGCGTAATAGCTCATGGAGCGGGCCAGTTCGAGCTGCATCTTCATGTCGGCCACGCGGTGGCGCAGGGCCTGGAAGCTGGCGATGGCCACACCGAACTGCTTGCGCGTGTTCATGTACTCCACCGTCACGGCCAGCGTCTTGTCCATCACGCCCACGGCTTCGGCGCAGGTGGCGGCAATGCCAACATCCACGGCGTGTTCGAGCGCGGCTTCACCGTCCCGGGTGATGAGCGTTGCTGCGGCGTTGTCCAGCAGCAGGTTGCCAGCCCGACCGCCGTCCTGGGTTGGATGGGCGGTAACGGACACGCCCTTGGTGTTGCGTTCCACCAGGAACAGCGCCAGGCGGCCATCAGCTACCGCCGGCACCATGTAGGCATCGGCCTGATCGGCCACAGGCACGAGGTTCTTGGCACCGGTGAGCAGCCAGGCGCTGCCGGTGGCGGTGGCCCGCATCTCGCACACCGAGAGCCTGTATCGGGCCTTGCGCTCTTGGTAGGCCAGCACCACCATCGCGTCTCCGGCCGCGATGCGCGGACTCCAGTCAGCCTTGATGTCGGATGTTGCATAGCCACCGAATACAGCACCCGTGATCAGGGCCTGCACCAGCGGCTCGAGAACGATGCCGCCGCCCAGCGCTTCCATGACCACCATGCCCTCCACCGGGCCCATGCCCATGCCACCGTCGTCCTCGCTCACATACAGGCCGGTAAGGCCCAGCTCCGCGAGTTCGCCGTAGGCCTTGCGGTCAAAACCACCGGCTGCCACGATCGTCTTGCGGCGTTCGAAGTCATAGGCCTTTTCGACCCATTTCTGAACCGCTTCGCGCAGCGCAACCTGATCGTCGGAAAAATCGAAATCCATGGTGTTCGTCTCCTGATCAGCCCAGAACGGTCTGGGCCACGATGTTGCGTTGCACTTCGTTGCTGCCGCCGTAGATGGTGGTCTTGCGCATGTTGAAGTAGGTGGACGCCAGGGGCGCGTTGGCGGTCACGCCGCCGGGGAAGTTGCCCTGCCATCCGGCTTCCAT
>JALORL010000219.1 GCA_025458915.1 Hydrogenophaga sp. | reverse complement strand
GCGCTCAGCAGCCGCTCGGCGGGCAGCACGCTGTCCAGCAGGTCGGGGAACGGCTCCAGCCGGTCGCGCGTGCCGTAACCGATGAACAACGGCGGCCGTGCCTGCGCTGGTCCGCGAGTTGGTTCGCCATACCCCTTCAACCACAACAGCAGGTCACGCTGGTAGTCGCGCTCGGCCAGCGGCAGTTCGGGCTGCCACTGCTTCAGGCCACCGGCCTGTGCCACTTCGGCCAGCACCGGGCGGGAGGCAATGAACGGCGCCAGCGCGATCACGCCGTCCACCTCGCCGGGGGCACTCTTGGCGTACATGAGCGAGCCGAAGCCGCCGAGCGAAATGCCGGCCAGCCAGATGGACTGGTAGCCCCGAGCGCGCGCGGGCGCCATCACGTCGGCGCGCAAGCGATCTTCAAAGCTGCGGTTGCGGAAGTAGCCCACGTGCGAATCCACCACCACCACGTCCACTGTGGGGTGGCGCTGGCGCACCTGTTCAACGAAACCTTCGCGCACGATGTCCTGCGGCACCTCCTGCGAACCGGGCAGGAACACGATCAGCGTTTTGCCGGTTTGCGTGTTCGATGCGGGCAGCCACAGCGCGTCCATGGGGGTTTTGGCGGCGCGTGGCAGGGCACAGCCGGTGAGCAAGACCAGCAAGAGCGCCATGACCGGCCAGAATGTCCAACGCCCGTACGGTGCAACCGATGAAATCTGCAAGAAGGGCATAGGTGGATGGTGCCGGTGCTGCAACGGCCTCAGTGTGGCACCGGGCAGGCGTTTGCGCGGCCATGGCCCGCAAGGCCCCGCGCCACGCTCGGCCTTGGCTTTGTTCTGCCTCTGGTTCCGCTTTTGGGTTCCGCTCAAACCCTGACCAGGAAAAACCATCAGGCCGGCTGCACCAGTTTCAGCCCATCGCGCACCATCGCCAGCACGTCTTCCTCGGTGCGGATGGGCTGGCGGCGCGCCAGGTGCACGCGGCGCGGCAGCACCAGCACCCAGGGACCGATGCGGCTGGCCAGCACAGGCTCCTGCCGCAACGGCTCCAGCCTGGCGGTCCAGCCTTCGTTCAACAGCCAGCGAGCCTGCTGCGGGTCGGTCGCCATCACCAGAAAGCCGGGCACGTCGGCACCCACCACCGCCTGCAGTTCGCGCGCGTCCACGGCCTGGCCGGCTTGCTCGCCGAAGTGCGTGTCCAGCGCCTTGTCCAGCGCAAGGTTGGCCGCCTTCTGCGCCATGGAGGCCAGAAAGCCGCCCGTCTGCGCCAGCGTCTCCCTGGGGTTGGCGGTGCCGGGCGGCGCGGCAATGAACAGCACTGGCGCCGATGGACCGTGGAAGGTATCGGCCCACCACACGGTGTTGTGCACCTGGCTGTTCTGGGAGCGCTTGGTGCTGCGGCGCAGCCGGTATTCGAGCGTCCAGGGCGTGCCATCGGTGCTGCCGTTCCAGCGCATCACTTCGGTGCGGCCACGGCGCTGCGCCTCGAACCCCCAGCCCCGTGCGATGGCCGCGGCGCGCAGGACTTCCTGCTGCTGCAGGCGCTTGCGGCGCTGCCAGAACACCAGCGCCAGAATGCCGCCCCAGAGGGCGCCAAAGAACAGCAGAGCGAGCCACACATCGGTTGTCATGGCCGGCAGCCTACGGCAATCGGGCGGATCTGCAAAGCGCGTCCACCCTGCACTACCATGCGACCATGACCGCGTACTGGCTGATGAAATCCGAGCCCGACGAGTGCTCCATCGACGACGCCCTGGCTGCACCCAAGGCCACCGTGCCCTGGACCGGCGTGCGCAACTACCAGGCCCGCAACTTCATGCGCGACGCCATGCAGGTGGGCGACGGCGTGCTGTTCTACCACTCCAGCTGCCCCGAACCCGGCATTGCAGGCCTGGCCCGCGTGGTCTCCGGCGTCTACCCCGACCCCACGCAGTTCGACCCGCAATCGCCCTACTTCGACCCCAAATCCCCGGTCGAGAAACCGCGTTGGCTGTTGCGCGATGTGCAGGCTGAGAAAAAGACCCGCCTGCTGAGCCTGGCCGAGCTGCGCGCAACGCCCGAACTGTCGGACATGGTGGTGCTGCAGCGCGGCAGCCGCCTGTCCATCACCCCGGTGAGCGAGGCGCACTGGCGGTTCATCACCGGGCGCTTGTTGAAAGACTGATCCCCGGCGGCGCCGGGAAGGTCACCTTTTGCCAGCTGCAGGCGACGCCTTCGCCAGCCGTTCCCAGTCGCGCAGCGTTTGCTGCAGGCGGTTTTTCGCATCCGGGTGGCCGGTGCTGAAGGTGGCACCCAGCCGCTTCTTCAAGGCCTCGTCGGGCGGTGGCGCGCCAGCGGCCTTGAGCTGGTCGATCACCAGCATCACGGTCTGAAAACTCTTGGACCACACCGCCAGCTCCAGCATGCTGCGGCCGTCGTCGGTGCGGTCGTTCAGGTTGGCACCGTGGTCGATCATGTGCCTGAGCACCCCGGCCTTGCCTTCGCGGCAGGCCCAGTGCAGGGGTACCAGCCCCTCGTCCAGCCGGGCCGTGAAATCGGCGCCCGCCGCCAGCCACTCGGCCGCCAGCGGCCAGCCCGAGGCCTTGATCATTTGCTGGTGTTTCCAGTCGGACATGGGGTTCGGACGCTTGCGGGCAATGTGTTCAGGTGCCGCCCAGTCTCTCACAGGCCGCCGGTGGGTGTCCGGAGCGCAGGCATTCAGTGAAAGTCCCGGCTCTCCGTGGCCAGCCTTCCGAGCATTGGTGTGAGGTCTTCCAGGTGGCCGGCAATCAGGTTGCACACCTCGCCTTCGCGCTGCCAGGTGCCGTACACCGCCAGCAGGCGCGAGCGGATGAGCGTGGTGCGCTGGCGGTCGCGCAGCGCTTTCCAGACGATGACCTGCACCACACCGGTTTCGTCTTCCAGCGTCACGAACACCACGCCCTTGGAGGTTTCCGGCTGCTGGCGGCCGGTGACGATGCCGCAGGCGCGCACCAGCCGGCCATTGGGCGCGGCCTTCAGCGCCTCGGCGGTCATGAAGCGCCGCGCCTGCAGGCGTTCGCGCAGCAGGGCCAGCGGGTGCCGGCGCAGCGTGAGGCCCAGGCTGGTGTAGTCCCACACGATGGCTTCGCCCTCGGGCGCTTCGGGCAGGCTGAGCGCTTCTTCCTGCACCGGCGCGTCCTTCAGCAGCGCGGGCGTGGGCTTCAGCGCGGCGGCGTCCCACACCTGCTGGCGGCGGTGGCCGCTCAAGGACTGCAGCGCGTCGGCAGCGGCCAGCAGCTGCAGGGTGTGTGCGTCCAGCCCGGCGCGGCGGGCCAGGTCCTGCACGCTGTGGAACGGCGTACTGCGGGTGCTCACGATGCGTTCGGCCAGCTTCTCCGAAAGACCGCTGACCATGCGCAGGCCCAATCGAACGGCGGGCATGGCGTGATGACTGGGTTCACCCGTCCGTTCGGGCTGAGCCTGGCCTGCCCTGAGCCTGTCGAAGGGTCGAAGCCCCAAGCCAACCGTTTCTGCAGGTGCGACCCCTTCGACAGGCTCAGGGTGAGCGGTTCGCCATGCGGTCCGGCACGCCAACGCCACAGCGGGTTCTTCGAGTGTGCAATCCCAGTCACTCACCGAAACATCCACCGGCCGCACCTCCACGCCGTGGCGCTGGGCGTCCTGCACCAGCTGGCTGGGCGAATAAAAGCCCAGCGGCTGGCTGTTGAGCATGGCGGCCAGGAACTCGGCCGGGTGGTGGCACTTGATCCAGCAGCTGTCGTACACCAGCAGCGCAAAGCTGGCGGCGTGGCTTTCCGGAAAGCCGTAGCTGGAAAACCCCTTCACCTGCTCCACCACCCGATGCGCAAACGCCAGGTCGTAGCCGCGTTCGGTCATGCCATCGATCAGCCGCCGCTCGTAATGCCCCAGCCCGCCGGTGCGCTTCCACGCCCCCATGGCGCGGCGCAGGCCGTCGGCCTCGCCGGGGGTGAAGCCGGCGGCAATGATGGCGATCTGCATGCACTGTTCCTGGAACACCGGCACGCCCAGCGTGCGCTCCAGCGCCGCTTCCAGCCCCTTGGGAAAGTCCACCGGCTCCAGCCCCTGCCGCCGGTTCAGGTAGGGGTGCACCGCGCCACCCTGAATCGGGCCGGGCGCGGCAGCATGCTCATCTGCGCGCGGCTCTCGATCTGGAACACACCCACGGTGTCGGCGGCGCAGATCATGTCGTAGGTGGCCTCGTCGCGATCGGGAATGTCCTGCAGGCGGAACACCTGGCCGCGGCGCTGGCCAATCAGGTCCAGCGACTTCCGGATGGCGGTCAGCATGCCCAGGGCCAGCACGTCCACCTTGAGCATGCCCATGGCGTCCAGATCGTCCTTGTCCCATTCGATGACGGTGCGGTCGGCCATGGTGGCGTTCTCGATCGGCACCATGCGCGAGAGCGGCAGCCGGGTCAGAACAAAGCCGCCGGTGTGCTGCGAGAGGTGGCGCGGAAAGCCGATGAGCTGGG
>JALORL010000218.1 GCA_025458915.1 Hydrogenophaga sp. | reverse complement strand
AGCCTGTTTTCCGCGCCGCCGGCGCAGCGCATCGGCGCCATTGCCTTCAGCCGCTGGCGCATGCTGTTTGCCAGCCTGCTGCTGTGGAGCCTGGCACTGATCGGCGGCGGCTGGCGCAGCCTGGACGCTTCGGCCATGGGCCTGCTGGCGCTGTCGGGCCTGATCGGCATCTTCATTGGCGACACGGCGCTGTTCGCCTGCATGAACCGGCTCGGTCCGCGGCGCTCGGGCGTGCTGTTTGCCACCCACGCGCTGTTCTCGGCGGTGCTGGCCTGGGCGTTTTTGAGCGAGGTGATCTGGGGCTGGGCGCTGCTGGGCTGCGCGCTCCTGGTGGGTGGCGTGATGATGGCCATCGTCTGGGGCAAACGCAGCGACGAAAAACATGGCTGGGAACAGACGAAGGGGCCGCTGGCGGTGGGTGTGGCACTCGGCCTGCTGGCGGCGCTGTGCCAGTCGGTGGCCACGCTCATGCTCAAGCCGCTCATGACCTCCGGCATCGATGCCATTGCCGCCAGCGCGGTGCGCATGAGCATGGCGCTGCTGGCGCACGGGGCATTGTTGGCGGTGGGCTGGCAGGCGGCCAAGGCCCGCGAACCGGTGCGCTGGAAGGACGCCGGCCTGATCTTCATGAGCGCCGCCGTGGCCATGGCGCTGGGCATGACGCTGATCCTGGAGGCCATGCGCCACGGTCAGGCCGGGCTGGTGGCGGTGCTGTCGTCGGTCACCCCGATCCTGATCCTGCCTCTCCTCTGGGCGGTATACAAGCGGCGCCCCGCCACGGGCGCCTGGCTGGGTGCGGCCATGGCGGTGGTGGGCACCGCCTTGCTGCTGTCGAAGTGAACAGGTAGAAGGCGGCTCAGCGCGCCAGCGCCGCCTTCACCGCGGCCGACACTTGCGCCATCTCGGCCTTGCCGGCCAGCTGGGCCTTGGCGGCGGCCATCAGCTTGCCCATGTCGGCGGGCGTGGCCGCACGGCCAAGTTCAGCGTCCAGCGCCGCCAGCAGCCCATTGACTTCTGCCGCGACTTCCTCGGCCGACAGACGCGCCGGCAGATACGCCTGCAGCACCGCCATTTCGGCCTTTTCCTTGTCGGCCAGATCCTGGCGGCTGGCCTGTTCGAACGCGGCGATGGAATCCTTGCGCTGCTTGACCAGCTTGTCCACGATGGCCACCACCATCGCGTCGTCCAGCTCCACGCGTTCGTCCACTTCCTTCTGCTTCATGGCGGCGGTGAGCATGCGGATGGCGCCCAGGCGCTCCGTGTCCTTGGCGCGCATGGCGGCCTTCATGTCTTCGGTGATCTGTGCTTTGAGGCTCATGGTGCAAATCCGTGCGGGTTCAGAAAAGGCGCCGATTGTCGCGCAACGTCTTCAAACCGCTTCCAGGGCCAGGAGTTCGTCCACCCGCTGCCGGCGGCGGATCAGGCCCGAATGGGCTCCATCGACCAGCACTTCTGCCGCCAGCGGGCGGCTGTTGTAGTTGCTGGACATGGAGGCGCCGTAGGCGCCGGCGTCGTGCATCACCAGCAGGTCGCCCACGCGCGCTTCGGGCAGTTCGCGGGTCAGCACCACGCCGCCTTCCTCCTGCGTGAACACATCGCCGGATTCGCACAGCGGGCCGGCCACCACGGTGGGGCGGGTCGGGCGCTGGGCCGCGTCGGGCGCGAGCAGGCTCATGCCGTGGTACGCGCCGTACATGGCCGGACGCATCAGGTCGGAGAAGCCGGCGTCCACCAGGGTGAAATGCTGCGCGCCCTGCCACTTGGTGGCGCGCACCTCGGCCAGCAGCACGCCCGATTCGGCCACCAGGTAGCGGCCGGGCTCGAGCTCCAGGTGCACGTCACGGTTCAGATGGGCGGCGATGTCGCGCCGCGCGGCGTCCCAGAGGCTGAAGTAGTGCGCGGTGTCGATGCGCGCTTCGCCGTCGCGGTAGGGAATGGACAGGCCGCCGCCGGCCGAGATGGCTTCCAGCGTGCAGCCGCTGTCCTTGACCAGCGCCACCATGGCCGCGCACACCTGCTGGAGGTGGCCGTAGTCCACGCCGGAGCCGATGTGCATGTGCAGGCCCACCAGGTGCAGTCCATGCTGGCGGATGGCGGCCAGCGCCTGCGGCAGTTCGGTGTGCCAGATGCCGTGCTTGCTGTGTTCGCCGCCGGTGTTGGTCTTGTTGCTGTGGCCGTGGCCGAAACCGGGGTTGATGCGCAGCCACACCCGGTGGCCGGGCGAGCGTGCGCCGAGCTGCCCCAGCATGTCGGTGGAGCCAGCGTTCACCGGCACGCCGTGCTGCACCACCGCATCAAGCGTTTCGTGGTCGAACAGGTCGGCGGTGAAGACGATGCCGCTGGACCCGCAGGCCGCCGGGGCGGCGGTGTAGCCGGCAGCCAGGGCGCGCTCGATCTCGCCGCGCGACACCGCGTCCACCACCACGCCCTGTTCGCGCATGAGGCGCAGCAGGTGAATGTTGCTATTGGCCTTCTGTGCGTAGCGCACGGAGTCGAAGGCGCGCAGGTCGGCGATGCGCTGGCGGATGGTGGCGGCGTCGTACACCCACAGCGGGGTGCCGTGTTCGCTGGCGAGGCGGGTGAGGGTGGCGGAATCGAAGGGGTTCATGCGCAGGATGATGCCGGTTTGCAGTCATGCTGCAAAATGCTTTGATTTCGTGTTCATATTCAAAATTGATATGAAAGTCACCCACCGCCAGATCGACGTGTTCCGCGCCGTGATGCAGGCTGGCCACGTCACGCGGGCTGCCGAACTGCTGCACACCTCCCAGCCCACGGTGAGCCGCGAAATTGCGCGGCTGGAGCAGGTGCTGGGCCTGGTGCTGTTCGACCGCCGAAAGGGCCGCCTGCAGCCCACGGCGCGCGCGCTGGCGCTGATGGAGGAGGTGCGGCTGTCGTACGTGGGGCTGGAGCGCATAACGGCCTCAGCCGTGGCGCTGCGCAGCTTTGCCCATGGGCGGCTGCAGGTGGCCTGCCTGCCGGCGCTGGCGCACGCGTTGCTGCCCGATGCGATCCGGCGCTTCGTGGGCCTGCAGGCGGAGGCGGCGGTGAGCCTGGCGCCGCTGGATTCGCCGCAGCTGGAAGCCGCGCTGACCGAACAGCGATTCGACCTGGGCGTAAGCGAGCGTCTGGAGCCGCCGAGCGCCTGCGACTGGCAGTCCCTGCTGGTGGCCGACGAGGTGGCGGTGCTGCCGGCGGCGCATCCCCTGTGCGCGAAGGCGCGTTTGGCGTTGGACGACTTTGCCGCCCAGCCCTTCGTCAGCCTGGCGCCGGCAGACCCTTACCGGCTGCAGATCGACGCCTTGTTTGAGGGCGCTGGTGTGGCGCGGGAGCTGCGGCTGGAAACCGCGAGCGCAGTGTCGGTGTGCGCCCTGGTGAAAGAGGGGCTGGGGCTGGGCATCGTCAACCCGCTCACGGCCCTGGCCATGGCGGGGGAGGGTCTGGTGGTGCGACCGCTGGTGGTGTCGATTCCATTCCAGGTGGCGGTGATGACGCCGCGCTGGCGGGAAGCGCACCCGCTTCGTCAGGACTTCGAGGCCGCGCTGCGGGCGGCGGCAGATGCCCTCATCGCCCGGCTGAAAGGGCCTTGACGAAGGGTTGGCGGCGGCCTTTCAGGCAACAAAAAACCCGCTGCGGCGTCCCGAGCGGGTTTTTGGTGTGCGTGACCGGCGATCAGTACAGCTTCTTGGGCAGCTGCATCGAACGAACGCGCTTGTAATGGCGCTTCACGGCGGCGGCCTTCTTGCGCTTGCGCTCGGCGGTGGGCTTCTCGTAGAACTCGCGGGCGCGCAGGTCGGTGAGCAAGCCGAGCTTTTCGATGGTGCGCTTGAAGCGGCGCAGGGCGACGTCGAAGGGTTCGTTGTCTTTTACACGGATGGTCGTCATTGGCGAAAGTGATCCTGAATGCGCGGAAAGAGGATGGCCGGGAAGATCGGGCCCGGGCATCGTTTCCGCAATAAGTCCCGTCATTAACTAGTATTGGCCGACGGGGAATTGCCAGCAAAGCCTTGAATTATAGCCCTTCGCGGGTTTTTGGCTACCTCTGCCCAGATCGGGCGTGCAGGAGAAACGATCCGGCGCCGGGCCGCCCCAAGCCGGATCAGCCCCCTTGGGGGGCAGCGACCCGCGCAGCGGCGGAGCGTGGGGGCTGGTGTGCCACGGCGCCGGGCCGCCCCAAGCCGGATCAGCCCCCAGGACCCGGGAGGCACCGGGTCCCTCCCCGTTGCCCGGGCAGCGACCCGCGCAGCGGCGGA
>JALORL010000217.1 GCA_025458915.1 Hydrogenophaga sp. | reverse complement strand
CAGCGGCTGTCCGCTGGTTCAGCGCTTGACCCAGAAACCCTGGTGCGGTGCCAGCAACTCCGCTTCCAGCGCTGCGACCGGCCCGATCACCTCGACAGCCCGTTGCCCGCGCGCGAACACCTCCCGGCATGGGAGCGACAGCGTGGGGTTCTCATCGTTGTTGCCGGTGAGCGCCAGCAGCGCTTCCTCGCTGGCACCAAACACCACCCGGCCAATGCCCGCCCAGTACACGGTGCCGGCACACATCGCACAGGGCTCGAACGTGGTGACCAATGTGCAGTCCCACAGATAGGCCCCCGGGTAGGTGCCGGCTGCATGCCGCGCCAGGGTGGATTCGGCGTGGTGACGCGGCACGGCGGGCCACATCGTTGGCGCGGAGCAGGTGGCGTCGGATCTGGTCGGGGCTCATAGGCATCGCGATAGGGAGGGAGTTTCATCCAGGGGCACCGAGGAACCGGCTCCGCCGGGCCTCTGGTGCCGTCCCCCCGCGCAGCAGGGGGGAAGCGCCGTCGGGCGCGCAGGGGGGTCAGTTCTGTGATCCGCGGTGCGCCCAGCCGGTAGTGTGCTTCTCGATCCAGCTGAACAGCTCGTACATGGCCATGGCCATCACCCCCACCACCAGCAGGCCGCTGAAGGCCAGGCCCATCTGCATGGAGCTGCCGGCCGAGATCAGCAGGTAGCCAATGCCCTCGTTGGATGCGGTCATTTCCGACACCGTGGTGCCCACGAAGGCCAGCGTGATCGCCACCTTGAGCGAGCCGAAGAAATATGGCATGGAGCGCGGCAGGCCGACCTTGGTGAGCACGTCCCAGCGCTTGGCACCGAGCACGCGCAGCACGTCTTCCAGTTCGGGTTCCAGCGTGGCCAGGCCGGTGGCAATGTTCACCATGATCGGGAAGAAGCTGATCAGGAATGCCGTGAGGATGGCGGGGCCGACACCAATGCCGAACCACACCACCAGGATCGGCACGAAGGCCGCCTTGGGAAGGGCGTTGAAGGCCGTCATGAGCGGGTACACGGCGGCATAGGCCAGGCGCGAGCTGCCGATGAGAAAGCCCAGCAGCACGCCGACCACGATGGCGATGCCGAAGCCAGCCATGGTGACCCAGTAGGTGCGCCACGCGTGGCCCAGGATGGTGGTCTTGTGCTCCATCGTCTGTTCCCAGATGCGCGACGGGCTGGGAAAGATGAACTCGGACACGCCAAAACCACTGGTGATGACCTCCCAGATCACCAGGATGGCCACCAGCAGCAGCAGCGGGGAAAAGCGTTCGATGTTCTTGCGTCGTTTGGCGTTCATGCGGGTCTCACTGATTGAGGGTGGCGCCGGGTTTGCGCAAGGCTCCGATGTGGCCGCGCAGTTCGTGCACGATGTCCGTGAACTCCTTGGTGTAGGTCACTTCCAGTTCGCGGGTGCGCGGAATCGGGATCTCGCGCTGCACCACGAAACGCCCCGGGCTCTTGCTCATGCAGTACACGGTGTCGGCCAGGAACACGCTCTCGCGCAGGTCGTGCGTGACGAGGATGACGTTGAAGCGCTGCGCTTCCCAGAGGTCGCGCAGCGTGCACCACAGTTCTTCGCGGGTGAAGGCGTCGAGCGCACCAAAGGGCTCGTCCAGCAGCAGCATCTTGGGCTCGTGGATCAGCGCGCGGCAGATGCTGGCGCGCTGCTGCATGCCACCCGACAGCTCCCAGGGAAACTTCTTGCCCATGCCGCCCAGGCCGACGCTCTCCAGCAGCTTGTGCGCACGTTCTTCGAACTCCTTGCGGCGGTCCTTGAACTGGTGCCGGTAAGGTTCAACGATTTCGAGTGGCAGCAAAACATTGTCCAGTGTGGTGCGCCAGGGCAGCAGCGACGGCGCCTGGAACGCCATGCCGGAAATCTTCAGCGGTCCGGTCACCGGCTGTCCGTCAATGCGGATGCGGCCCATGCTGGGCATCTTCAGGCCGGTGGTGAGCTTCATGAAGGTGGACTTGCCGCAACCCGAAGGCCCCACGATGGCGATGAACTCGCCCTTGGTGACCTTCAGGTTGATGTCTTCCACCGCAAACGTGTTCTGCGCCAGCAGGTCTTCGTTGTAGGCCAGCCAGACCTGGTCAAAGTCGACGAAAGCCGGCTCGCTGGCAGCAGCGGGGTTGGCAGAGGAGGGCGTGCTGGATGGCTCGACTTGCATGAAAAATTCCTGAAAAAAAGGCCAGTCACCGGGTGGTGCTGGCCTTGGCCAGGCATCGGCGATGCCGTGCCAGTTCGCCTCACTTCTTGGCGGGGGGCAGCACGTTCAGATCGGCATCGGACGGCAGCATGGAGCCATCCCATACGGTAGACGGGTTGATGCGGGTCTTGGTGTTGTACGCGTCGGACACCTGTGAAGCCATCAGCGCCAGACGGCCGGGGTTCACCTTGCCAAAGCCCTCGGCGCGTGCATCGGGGCTGGCCACCACGGAGTCGATGGCCAGTTGCAAGCGGCGGGTTTCCAGTGCCACGTTGATGATGCCGTCACGCGCCTTCACGGTTTCGATGCCGGCAGCCGGGTTGGCCATGACTTCCTTGGCGCCTTTGGCAAACGCGGTGAGGAAGGCCTTCACGGCAGCCGGGTTTTCCTTGATCAGCTTGGGGCTGGCGATGATGGCGTTGCCATACAGCTTCACCCCGTTTTCTGCGTACGGCATGATCACCACGTCCTCGGGCTTCACGCCGCGCGCTTCCAGGTTCAGCAGCGAAGTGAACGAGAAGCCGGTGATGGCGTCGATGTCACCGCGCACCAGCATGGTTTCGCGCAACGGGGGGTCCATCGAAGTCCAGGCCACATTGCTCACGTTGTTGGCTTTCTCGAAGATCGGGAAGCCTTTGCGGCCGGCGTCGAACACCGGTGCCCCCAGCTTCTTGCCGCTGAGGTCGGCCGGCTTGGTGATGCCGGACTTCTTCAGTGCCAGCACGGCCGCAGGCGTGTTGTTGTAGACCATCATCACGGCCACCGGCTTGTTGGGGGCGTCCGGGTTGTTGGCGTGGAATTCCATCAGGGCAGCCATGTCGGCAAAGCCCATGTCGTACGTGCCGGAGGCCACGCGCGTCACGGTGCCGCCGGAGCCGTTGCCGGAGTCCACCGTGACATCCAGACCAGCAGCCTTGAAGTAGCCTTTGGCCGCAGGTTGCAGGAACAGGGCGGCCGGACCCTCGAAGCGCCAGTCCAGCTGGAACTTGATCGGCGTCTGGGCATGAGCGCTGCCGAAGGTCAGGGCGGCCGCCAGGGCGGCGGTGGTTTGCAGGAATTGACGCTTGTTCATGGAATCTCCGGGAATGTCGTGGTGGCGGCGGGGGGTCGCTGCGCCCACGGGGCTGAGGTGGTCATGTCACAGCAAAAAGGGTGCCAGTGCCTGGCGGGCAGCCGCGGCATTCCTGCGCACGATTGAACACACTATTTGTATACAGATTGTCCAGTCGGACATTCTCGCGCGTCAACCAGAAAAACCCTAAACGGTGCGCACCCGATTGCCGCGCTTCAAACAGGTGCGGTTCTGGTCAGAACTGGTGCGGCGCGGCGTGGCGGGCGTGCCGTGGCGGTCAGCGGTTGGTGAGTTGCCCGGAGGCGGCCAGTGCGGTCATGTTCAGCACCCGCCGAACCGTGGCCGCCGGCGTGAGGATGTAGGCCGTGGCAGCGCCGCCCATCAGGATCGGGCCCACCGTCACGCCGCCGCTGGTGGTGGTCTTGAGCACGTTGTAGAGGATGTTGGCCGAATCGAGGTTCGGGCAGATCAGCAGGTTGGCCGAGCCGGTGAGGCTGGAATCGGCCAGATAGGCACCGCGGATGGCCGGGTCCAGCGCGGCATCGCCGTGCAGCTCGCCGTCGCACTCGATCTCCGGGTGTGCGGCCACGAACAGGTCGCGCGCCGCGCGCATCTTCCTGGCCGAAGCGCGCTTGCTGGCGCCGAAGCTGGAGTGCGACAGGAATGCCACTTTGGGCGGCATGCCGAAGCGCTGCACCTCCTGTGCGGCCATCCAGGCAATTTCAGCCAGCTGCTCGGCGCTGGGGTCCTCGTTCACATAGGTGTCGGCAATGAACAGCGTGCCACGATCGGTCATGAGTGCGTTCACGGCGGCATAGTTGGCCACGCCTTCGCGCTTGCCCAGGATGCTGTCGATGCGCTCCAGGTGGGTCATGTACGAGCCCACCAGGCCGCAGATTAGCGCGTCCGCGTCGCCCAGCGACACCATGAGCGAGCCAATGATGGTGTTGGACCGGCGAACGGCGGCCTTGGCCACTTCGGGCGTGGCACCGTCGCGTGCCATGAGCCTGTGGTACTGCTCCCAGTACTGGCGGAAGCGCGGGTCGTCTTCCGGGTTCACGTTCTCCACGTCCACGCCCAGGCGCATGCGCAGGCCGGCCTTTTCAATGCGCGCCGCGATCACGGCCGGGCGCCCGATCAGGATGGGCTTGGCCAGCCGGTCGTCGATCGCCATCTGCGCGGCACGCAACGCGCGTTCGTCCTCGCCATCGGCATAGGCCACGCGCTTGCGGTTGTCCGGCACGGCCTTGGCGGCAGTGAAAATGGGGCGCATCAGCATGCCGGTCTGGTACACGAAGCGCGAGAGGCTTTCCTTGTA
>JALORL010000034.1 GCA_025458915.1 Hydrogenophaga sp. | reverse complement strand
TTCTCATGAGCGTTTAAAGTCTTGCGACTTGAACCCTTGCGGGTTCTTGGCAATCGCCTTCAAACGCCCACGCTTATCGGCTGTATGTTTTTAATGATCATCAAGCTTGACTCACTGCCTTGCTTGCTTGACTCGCTGCGATCAGCAGAGCCTCGTATTATGACACAGATTTTTGAGTGTTGTCAAAAAACTTTCGTTTTTTGCTTTGTTCGATCTGTGTCTGCTGATGCGTTTGAAGGTATCTTCATCATCAGCAGAGCCTCGCAGTATACACCAGTATTTTGTTTGCTGTCAAAACCACCGAAGTTTTTGAACAAGAGGTCCAGGAAGCGGCCGGGGGTGCTGGCAGCGCTTGTCTGACGCGTTTGGCCGGAACGCCCCACAGGCGCACCGATTCCTAGTGCTGTCCCGGGTGGAATAATGCCGCTCCTTTGGCCCCTGGAACCTCATGGCACTCATCACCTTGCTGGATGCCCAGCTCGCCTTCGGGCACGTTGCACTTCTCGATCACGCCGACTTTGCGCTGGAGGACGAGGAGCGGGTTGGCCTTATTGGGCGGAACGGGACAGGCAAGTCCTCACTTCTGAAGATTCTTGCCGGACTGGACAAGCCTGACGATGGGACCATGCAAATTCAGGCGGGGGTTCGGGTGGCCTACGTGCCTCAGGAGCCCGTTCTGGATCTTGGTGGTACGGTGTTTGCTGTCGCCAGCGAAGGCCTTGCTAGCGCCAAGGCGGCTCGCGAGCTGTATCTGAGTGGCGGGGCGGGCGTGGATCTGGACGCTCTGCAAACAACGATCGAAGCGCTGGACGCCTGGAACTGGGAGCAGCGGGTAGAAGAGACGCTCCAGCGTCTGCATCTAGACCCTCTGGCGCTGGTAGGCTCCTTGTCGGGAGGGAATAAGAAGCGGGTGGCCTTGGCCCAGGCGCTGGTGAGCAGGCCGGATGTGCTGTTGCTCGACGAGCCAACCAACCATCTGGATCTGGACAGCATCGCATGGCTTGAAAACTTGCTGCTGGATTACAAGGGCAGTGTTGTCACCATCAGCCACGACCGCGCATTCCTCGACCGGGTGGCCACGCGGATGGTGGAGCTGGACCGTGGGCGGCTGTTGAGCTACCCGGGCAACTTTGCCCAGTATCAGTCTCTCAAGGAGGAGCAGTTGGCCCAGGAGGCGGTAATCAACGCCCGGGCCGACAAGCTGCTGGCACAGGAAGAGGTTTGGATTCGGAAAGGCGTTGAGGCACGCCGGACGCGGGCTCAGGGACGCATCACCCGGCTGGAGCGGCTTCGGGTTCAGCGCGCGCAGCGGCGCAACACGCTCGGTAGCGTCAAGCTGGAGGTAGCCAGTGGGGCCGCCAGCGGGAAGATTGTGGCCGAGCTGGATCGGGTGACGAAGCGCTACGCCGTGGGCACCGGGGGAATGAAGACGGTGGTGCAGAGTTTTTCGGCAACTGTGCTGCGGGGCGACAAAATTGGCCTGATGGGACCCAATGGGGCCGGAAAAACGACGCTCCTCAAGCTGATCCTGGGCGAACTGCAACCCGACGAAGGAAAGGTTCGGCAAGGCAGCAACCTGACGGTGGCGTACTTCGACCAGATGCGCGACCAGCTGGACCTCGACGCCACACTGGAGGATTTCATCAGTCCGGGCAGCGAATGGATCGAAATTGGCCATAAGCGCACCCACGTCAAGAGCTACCTGAGCGACTTCCTGTTCTCACCGGCACGCGCGAACGCGCCGGTACGCACCCTCTCGGGTGGGGAGCGCAACCGGCTTCTGCTGGCGCGGCTGTTCGCCCGGCCAGCAAACGTGCTGGTACTGGACGAACCCACGAACGATCTGGACATCGACACCCTCGAGTTGCTGGAGGACCTGCTGCAGCAGTACGAGGGCACAGTGTTCCTGGTGAGCCACGACCGGCGTTTTCTCGACAACGTGGTCACCAGCACGATCGTGTTCGAGGGTGAAGGCTTGTGGCGCGAGTATGTTGGCGACGTGGAAGACTGGATGACGCAGTCGGCCAGAGCAGCGGCGTTGAACGAAGGTGCAGCGAAAGCGGCCGACACCCCGGCCAGACCTGTGGCTGCGACCGAACCATCGACCGGCACCACCAGAGCTGCACCCGGAGCACGCCGGAAGCTGTCTTACAAGGAGCAGCGGGAGCTGGAGAGTTTGCCCGCCCGCATTGCGGCATTGGAGACAGAACAGGCAGACATTGATCGCCAACTCGCCAGCGGCACGCTGTACGCAACGGATGCGGCGCTGGCCACGAAACTTGCGGCCCGCCATGCAGAGATCGAGACCGAGTGGCTCGAGATGGTGGAGCGCATGGAGGTGCTGTCGAATCAGTAGCCGTTCCGGCTGGACTGGTGAGACCTACCGGACCGCACTGGCCAGGCGGGAGAACACACGCCAGAAGGCCGCCTCCTGTGTGGTGGCGAAGTTGATGCGCATGAGGGTGCTGGGCGCCCGCGCGGCATGGAACAAGGCACCCGGAGCCAGCAGGTAGCCTTCATCCAGCATGCGCTGGGAGAGCACGTCGGTATCGACGCCTGTGTCGACCCATCCGAACAGACCGGTGGGCTCTGCAGCGAACCGGCAGCCGGCTGCGAGGGCCAGCTTGACGCTGCGGGCACGAGCGGCGTCGAGCCGGGTGCGGATGCGTTCGGAATGGCGGCGCAACTGGCCCTGCTCGATGCACAAGGTCAGCGCTTTTTCCAGCAGTGCCGGCGTGGTGAGCGTGGCCAGCAGTTTGGTGTCGAGCAGGGGTTCCACCAGTGCCGGTGGAGCGGCAAGAAAGCCGATGCGCCAGTTGGGTGCCAGGATCTTGGCGAAGCCGCTGACATAGATGGTGCGCTGCAAACCGTCGAGCGCGCTGAGACGTGTGGCGTGTTCCGGGGCAATGTGGCTGTAGGTGTCGTCCTCGACGATGTGGAACCCGTGCTGCGTGGCCAACTGCAGCACCCGGTGGGCGCTGCCGGGCGACAGACAGTAGCCGGTCGGGTTGTGGAACACGCTCACGCTGACATACAGCTTGGGCTTGTGCACTTCACAGTACTTCGCCATGACCTCCAGATCGGGACCGTCGGCGCGGCGGGGTACGGGCAGGATACGCATGCCGAGGGCCGAGAGCCGCGCAAATTCGACGGCCCAGCCGGGTTCCTCGACCATGACCGGGTCGCCCGCGCGCAGCAGGGTGCGGCTGACGATGTCCAGCGCGTGGGTGGCGCCCACGGTGGTGATGATGTGGTCAGGCACGGTTTCCACGTTAAGTGCGGCCAGCTTCTTGGCCAGCACACGGCGCAGACCAGTGTCGCCGAGCGGTTCGCCGTACTGCAGCGAAAAGTCATGCAGCGCCCGGGTGCCGGTGACCTTGCGCACCGCAGCTGGCATGAACGTGGATTCCAGCCAGTCGGATGGAAACACGCCCATGCCGGGCTGCGGCTTCTGGCTGACCTGGTGGAACATGCCGCGAATGAGCGCCGTGGCGTTGACGGGCGGAGCCCCATGGGACACCGCGTTGACCGGGGCGGCGCGGGCCAGGGAATCGGTGGCAGCCGGCTGGGATGGCGGTGGTGACCCCGCGTGGGCGGAGCGCGCCAGCGTTGCCTCGCGCACGAAAAAACCACGGTTCTTTCGGGCCTCCACCAGGCCCTGGGCCAACAGCTGGTCGTAAGCCGCCACCACGGTGGAGGGGCTGACCGTGTGCTGCAACGCGCACTGGCGCACCGAGGGCAGGCGGGCACCGGGCGCGAGCAGGCGGTTGCGGATGCGCTCGGCAAACCGCTCAGCGAGTTGCTCGGTGAGCGACTGTGCGGAGGTTTTCATCAACATGGCGTGGTTCCGGGAATGCGCTGTACTGTCGAGACGAACCATACAGTTCATGAACTGCACTGGTTAACTGTATGGATTGTGTATTGCTATCGAAGGGTACATTGGGCGACACCGTTGCACAAGACCAACCGCCACGACCCGCTTCCCATGAGCGCCTCCGAGTTGACCGCCCTGCTGATGTTCTGCACCGCGATGAGTTTTTCGCCGGGACCGAACACGACGCTCTCGACCGCGCTGGCGGCCAACCTGGGGCTGAAGCGGGCGCTGCGGTTCTGCCTGGCGGTGCCCACTGGCTGGACGCTGCTGATGCTGGCCAGCGGCCTGGGACTGGGCGCCCTGATTACCGGCGTGCCGGCGCTGCGCTGGGGCGTGACCTTGCTGGGCGTGGCCTACATGCTGTGGCTGGCCTGGAAGCTGGCGCGCGCCGGGCAGATGTCGCAGGTGGACGCCGCGCGGCTGAACGTGGGCTTCTGGCAGGGGGTGGGCCTGCAGTTCCTGAACATCAAGGCCTGGATGCTGGCACTCACGCTGAGCGCGGGCTGGGTGGTGAATGCGGCCGGACAGCCGTCGGACAATCCGGGACAGCGCCTGGCCATCATCTGCGCGGTGATGGTGGGTTTTGCGTTCAGCAGCAATTTTCTGTACGCGCTGGTGGGATCGCTGCTGCGCCAGTGGCTGGCCGAGGGACGGCGTCTGCTGTGGTTCAACCGTTTGATGGCGCTGGTGCTGGTGGCCACGGCGCTGTGGATGTTGTCGGTATGAGCGCGCGGCCCGCCACGGTCGAGGAGGTTGCACCGCCGCGGACGCCAGCGCAGCAGGAGCGACGCGCCCTGTTCTGGGGCCTGATCGGTGTGACGATCTTTGCCGCCACCCTGCCCATGACCCGGCTGGCGGTGGGCGGCACGGACGCGCCGCAACTGTCGCCGTGGTTCGTGACCTTCGGGCGGGCGGCGGTGGCGGGGGTTCTGTCCGTCCTGTATCTGCTTTGGCAACGCCAGCGTGGCAGCCTCAACGTACCGCAGCGAAGCGAGTGGCCGCTGGTGGGCATGACGGCGTTCGGCGTGATCGTGGGCTTTCCGCTGTTTCTGGCGCTGGCGCTGCGCTACGTGCCGAGCACGCATGGCGCGGTCGTGACGGCTCTGCTGCCGCTGTCGACCGCCGTGCTGGGCGCGCTGTGGTTCCGGCAGCGCCCGTCCAAGGGTTTCTGGGCCTGCGCGGTGCTGGGCAGTGGCCTGGTGCTGGCCTACATGGTGTGGCGGGCGGGCGGCTTTTATCTGGGTGCGGCCAACATCTTCCTCATCGTGGCCATGACCACGGGCGCGTTCGGCTACATCGGCGGGGCCCGGTTGACTCCGCGGCTGGGTGCGGAGCAGGTGATCTGCTGGGTGCTGGTGAGCTGCCTGCCACTGACCGTTCCGCTGGCGTTGTGGTTTGCACCGGCAGACTTCTCCGTCATCGTGCCGGCCGCGTGGTGGGGCTTCGCCTACGTGGCGCTGTTTTCGATGTGGATCGGTTTCTTTGCCTGGTACCGCGCCTTGGCGCTGGGCGCCGTGCGGGTCAGCCAGATCCAGCTGGTGCAGCCGTTCCTGAGCCTGCTGTTCGCCGTGCCGCTGGCGGGAGAACGGCTCGACCTGATGACGCTTGTATTTGCGCTGGCGGTGATTGCCACGGTGTACGCGGGCAAGAAGATGCCGGTACACACCACGGGGAGCAGCGCATGAAAGCCGAGCTGAAGAATGCGTTGTCGTGCATTCCGGGCCCAGCCGGCGAGCGCTTTGCCGTGCTCATGGAACACGGCTCGATGCGGCTGGAGTTCTACGCGCCGCAGGGCCTCGATCCGCAGCAGCCACACGCGCAGGACGAGCTGTACATCGTGCACGCCGGCGAGGGCGACTTCGTTTGCGGGGAGAAGCGCCACCGGTTTGCAGTGGGCGACAGTTTTTTCGTACCGGCGGGTGCCGTGCACCGCTTCGAACATTTTTCCAACGACTTTGCAACATGGGTGGTCTTCTGGGGCCCGCCCGGAGGAGAACGCGAATGAAACCGAACGACATGAATCCGTCCGTCTGGACCCTGGCCCGCCGGGCCACGAAGATGAACCCGTCCGTGATCCGCGAGATCCTGAAGGTGACCGAGAAGCCCGGCATCATCAGTTTCGCGGGCGGACTGCCGTCGCCCAAGACATTCCCGGTGGACGCGTTTGCGAAGGCCTGTGAGAAGGTGTTGCGCGAAGACGGCCAGAGCGCGCTGCAGTACGCGGCCAGCGAAGGCTTTGCGGCGCTGAGGGAAGCCGTGGTAGCGCGCCTGCCCTGGACCGTGGACCCGGCGCAGGTGCTCATCACCACCGGCAGCCAGCAGGGGCTGGACCTGGTGGCCAAGGTGCTGATCGATGCCGGCAGCCGGGTGCTGGTGGAAACGCCCACCTACCTCGGTGCGCTGCAGGCCTTCACGCCGATGGAGCCGGATGTGGTGGGCGTGGCCAGCGATGCCGAAGGCATCGACGTGGACGACATGGAACTGCGGGTGGGCAGCGGCGCGGAGCGCGCGCGCTTCCTGTACGTGCTGCCGAACTTCCAGAACCCGACCGGCCACAGCATGAGCGAGGCGCGGCGACAGGCGCTGGTGGAACGCGCAGCCGCCCTGGGCTTGCCGCTGGTGGAGGACAACCCCTACGGCGACCTGTGGTTCGACCAGCCGCCACCGCTGCCACTGACCGCGCGTTACCCGGAGGGCTGCGTCTACCTCGGTTCGTTCTCCAAGGTGCTGGCGCCGGGGCTGCGGCTGGGCTATGTGATCGCGCCCAAGGCCATCGCACCGAAGCTGCTGCAGGCCAAGCAGGCGGCCGATCTGCACAGCCCCAGCTTCAATCAGCGGGTGGTGGCCGAGGTGCTGAAGGATGGTTTTCTGGACCGGCATGTGCCCACCATTCGCGCTTTGTACAAGGCGCAGTGCACGGCCATGCTGGAAGCGCTGGAGCGCGAGATGACCGGCCTGGGCGTGCAGTGGAATTCGCCCGATGGCGGCATGTTCCTGTGGGTGAAGCTGCCCGAGGGCATGGATGCAGTCGCCTTGCTGCCGAAGGCGGTGGACAAGGGTGTGGCCTTCGTGCCGGGCGCGGCCTTCTACGCCAGCGAGGCCGATCCGCGCACCCTGCGCCTGTCGTTCGTAACGGCGAGCGAAGCGCAGATCCGCACCGGCGTGGCGGCTTTGGCGCAGGCCATCCGCGAACAGCAAGGCTGAGCATGCTGCACCTCTGGGGCCGGCTGAGCTCCATCAATGTGCGCAAGGTGGTGCTGTGCGCGCAGGTGCTGGGCCTGGAGCTGCCGCGCACCGACGCCGGCATGGCGTTTGGCGTGGTGGATTCGCCCGACTACCGGGCCCGCAACCCGAACGGCCTGGTGCCGCTGCTGCAGGACGGCGACTTCACGCTGTGGGAGTCGAACACGATCGTGCGTTACCTGTGCGCGCGCTTCGGAGCAGCCCCCACGCTCCCCGCTGCGCGTGGTTCGCTGCCCCCCGAGGGGGCGCCGCCTTGCTTGGGGCGGCCCGGCGCTGCGGCGCTCCTTGGAGCAGCCCCCACGCTGCCCGAGAGGGCGCTCCAGCTCTACCCGCAAGACTTGCAGCAGCGCTTCAACGCCGAACGCTGGATGGACTGGCAGCAGACCACGCTGAACCCCGCCGGCGGCCCGGCCTTCCGCCAGTGGATTCGCACGCCGCCCGCACAGCGCAACCCGCAGGTGATCGCGGCTTCGGTGGCGGCCACCGAACCGCTTTGGGCAATGCTGGACGCGCACCTGGCCCGCCACGCCTTCATGGCCGGCGACGCGCTGACCATGGCCGACATCCCCATTGCCTGCGAGGTGCACCGCTGGTGGGGCCTGCCGCAGCCGCGCCCGCACTGGCCGCACCTGGAGCGCTGGTACGCCGGCTGGCTGGCGATGCCGGCGAGCCGGGGCGTGCTGGATCTGCCTTTGTCCTGAAACGGAGTGACCCCATGACCAAACGTCCTTTCCAGCAGGTGGATGTGTTCACCACAACCCCGTACCGCGGCAATCCGCTGGCCGTGGTGCTGGACGGCACCGGCCTCTCCACCGAAGCCATGCAGCACTTCACGAACTGGACCAATCTGTCGGAGTGCACCTTCCTGCTGCCACCCACCGAGGCCGGGCGGGCGGCGGGGGCGGACTACCGCGTGCGCATTTTCTGCCCCGGGCGCGAGCTGCCGTTTGCCGGCCACCCCACGCTGGGCAGTTGCCACGCCTGGCTGGCTGCCGGGGGCGTTGCGCGCAGCGCGAAGGTGGTGCAGGAATGCGGTGTGGGCCTGGTCGCGATCCGCCGGGACGGCAACCGCCTGGCGTTTGCCGCGCCGCCCCTGATCAAGAGCGGCGCGCTGCCCGAGGACGACGTGGCACTGATCGCGCGGGGGCTGGGCGTGCAGCGCAGCGACATCGTGGCGCATGCCTGGTGCGACAACGGCCCGAACTGGCGTGGCGTCATGCTGCGCAGCGCCGAACAGGTCCTGGCGCTGAAGCCCGATGGTGCGGTGTTGGCCGGACTGGATGTGGGCGTGGTGGGACCGCGTGGCAAGGTGGGCGTGGCCGGAGCACGCGACGACCGCGATACCCAGTTCGAGGTGCGCGCGTTCTTCCCGGGCAACAACGGCCTGTGCGAAGACCCGGTGACCGGCAGCCTGAACGCGGCGCTGGCGCAGTGGCTGATCGGTGCCGGGCTGGCGCCCGAGCGCTATGTGGCGGCACAAGGCACGGCGCTGGCGCGCGAAGGCCGGGTGCACATTGAACGCGATGCGGACGGCACGGTCTGGGTGGGCGGTGCATCCGTTACCTGCATCGAAGGGCGGGTGTCGCTGTGAAGCCGGCGCTGGACCATCTGGTGGTGGCGGCAGACACCCTGGCAGACGGGGTGGCCTGGTGCGAGGCCACGCTGGGCGTGACTCCCGGGCCGGGCGGCGAACACGCGCTGTTCGGCACCCACAACCGGTTGCTGAAGCTCCAGGGCGAAACCGATCCCCCGGCCTACCTGGAAATCATCGCCATTCAGCCCGGGGCCACGCCCACCCGCGCGGCCGATCTGAAACGCTGGTTCGATCTGGACAACCCCGCCTTGCAGGAGCGGCTGCGGGACCAGGGTCCGCAACTGGTGCACTGGGTGGCGCGGGTGCCGGCCATCGAAGCGTCGGTGCAGGCGCTGCAGGGCCTGGGCATCGAACGCGGCCCGGTCCTGCAGGCCTCGCGCCCCACGCCCCAGGGTCTTCTGCGGTGGCGCATCAGCGTGCGCGACGACGGTCAGCGCCTGTTCGAGGGTGCTCTGCCTACGCTCATTGAGTGGGGCGATACGCACCCTGCCCGCGCCATGGTCGACAGTGGCGTGGCACTCACGGCGTTCGAAGTCAGCCATCCGGACACCCGGGCCCTGCGCTCGGCCCTGCACGCCATCGGTCTGACCGATGTGCCTGTGACCCAAGAGCCGCCCACGCTGGTGGCGCAACTGCAAACGCCGAAGGGACGCATCACGCTGGCCTCGGCCCTGTGAGCAACGATTGACCATGCGCAATGCCCTGCCCACCCTGCAAGAGATCGAGTCTGCCGCCGAAGTGGTCTACCGCGACTTCGGTCCCACACCCCAGTACCGCTGGGCCACGCTGAGCCAGCGGCTGGGCACCGAATGCTGGGTGAAACACGAGAACCACACGCCAGTGGGGGCCTTCAAGATCCGCGGAGGCCTGACCTACTTCGACACGCTGCGTCAGCGCGGCGGACTGCCGCGCGAGGTGATCAGCGCCACGCGCGGCAACCATGGCCAAAGCATGGGCTGGGCCGCGCGCGCCCATGGCGTGGCCTGCACCATCGTGGTTCCGCGCGGCAACTCGGCGGAAAAGAACGCGGCCATGCGGGCGCTCGGTGTCACGCTGATCGAACACGGCGACGACTTCCAGGACAGCCGCGAACATGCCATGCGGCTGGCGCAGGCGCGCGGGGCCCACATGGTGCCAAGCTACCACCCGGCGCTCGTGCGCGGCGTGGCCACCTACTGGTGGGAGTTTCTGCGCGCCGTGCCGCTGCTGGACGTGGTGTACGTGCCGATCGGCCAGGGTTCGGGCGCGTGTGCGGCGGTGGCGGCCAGACGGGCCTTGGGGCACCGGGCGCGCATCGTGGGGGTGGTGAGCGCCCATGCCACCACCTACGCGGATTCGATTGCCGCCGGGCGGGTGGTGGAAGCACCGGTGTCCACCGTGCTGGCTGACGGCATGGCCTGCCGTGTGGCAGACGCTGCAGCGCTTGAGGTGCTGGCACCTGCGCTCGACCATGTGGTGCAAGTGACCGATGCCGAGGTGGCCGAAGCCATGCGCATGCTGTTTGCCGATACACACAACGTGGCCGAAGGCGCGGGGGCGGCGAGCTTTGCAGCAGCCTGGCAGGAGCGCGCCCGGCTCAAAGGTCAGGTGGTGGGCACCACGCTGTGCGGGGGCAACGTGGACAGCGCGGTGCTGGCGGGCGTTCTGGGCGAGCGCAGCTGAGCGCTTGCCCACGGCAAAGCCGGGATCAACTGGCCAGCCGGGCCACCACTTCGCAGAACGATTCGACCGCGTCGGTCTTGAACACCACTTCGCGCACGCCGGCGGCCAGCGCCTCGGCCTGCAGTTCGTCGGTGATGTAGCCAGAGGCCACCGCCACGGGCAGGCCCGGGCTGATGGCAAGCACCGCGCGCGCCACCTCGAGCCCGGACATGCCGGGCATGTTGAAGTCGGTGAGCATCAGATGGAAGCCTTGCGGCTGCTGGCGCACCGCCTCGATGGCTTCGCGCTGATCGGTGAACGCGGTGACCTTGTGGCCTCTGCGCTCCAGCAGGCGCCGCACCAGGAAGACGAGCGTGTCGTCGTCGTCCAGGTACAGGATGTGTCGGGCGGTTGAGGAAGGGTCTTCTGCCATCGCAGATTGCTCCGGTTGGGCGGTCGCCGGGGGCGACGCAAGGGAGAGAGCGCTGGGACCGCCGATGGCTGTGGTTCCAGACCGCAAGATGTCCATTGTGCCGCCATGTGCCGGGTCCGGGAACTCTGGGTCGATTTGTGGGGTGGACTGTGTGTCGTAAGGCACGGAAGTTGACGGGAATTCACGTGTCCCGGCCAACTCGGCCGAGCCGGCTTCGGGCCGGACGTCTGCAAGGTGCGGTCGGTCCGCCGGCGAAACCGCATCGAACGCGGCCATGGCTGGAAAGTACAGGTCGAAGCGGGTGCCTTCGCCCACGCGGCTCTGCACCTCGATCACGCCTTCGTGCGCCTGCACGATGCCAAGCACCACCGGCAGACCCAGTCCGGTCCCCTGCCCCACCACCTTGGTCGTGAAAAAGGGTTCGTACATGCGCTGGAGCGTGGCCTCGGACATGCCACAACCCGTGTCGATGACGGTGACCCGCACTACGCCGTCGCCGGTGGCGGCGCTGGCCTGTGCCAGTTCGCGGGGCAGCTGCGGGTCGTCGCCCGCCAGGTTTTCGATGCGGAAGATGATGCGGCCCGCCATGCCCTGCAAGGCGTAAATGGCATTGGTGCCCAGGTTCAGGAACACCTGGCCCAGCTGCGTGGCGTCGGCGCGCACCGGCAGAACCCGCTCGGGCGCTTCCACCAGCAACTCGACCTGCGGCGTGATGGCGGTGCGCAGCAGGCGGCAGGTTTCGCTGACCGTCTCGCCCAGATCCAGAGCGGTGCGGGCCAGGGGCTGCTGGCGGCTGAAGGCCAGAATCTGGCGCACCAGCTCGCGCCCCCGCCGCGCCGCCGCGCTGATTTCATGCAGGCTCTCGCGCGCCCGGGCACCGGGCTCCAGGTCCTGCCGGGCCAGGTCGGCGTTGCCCAGGATGGCAGCCAGGATGTTGTTGAAGTCGTGGGCCACACCGCCGGCCAGGGTGCCCAGCGCTTCCATCTTTTGCGACTGCGACAGCTGCTGCTCCAGCTGGTGTTCGTGGTCGCGCGCTTCCTTCAGGGATGTGATGTCCACGAAGGTGAAGACCACATGGCGCAGGCCGCCCAGGCTGTCGTTCTCCGGGAAGGCGTTGCACAGCGCCCAGCGCATGGCACGGCCGGCGCCGGACTGCACGCCCATGACCACGCTGTTCATCGGCTGGCCGCTGGCCAGCACGCGTTCGAAGGGAACCTCGTGGCGGGCCATCCACTGGCCGTCCTCGCGCATGAGGCGCCAGTCGCGCGCGATCGGCTCCACCATGGCGGTCTGCACCGTGGCCTGGCTCCAGCCCAGAAAACCGCGCGCGGCCGAGTTCATGGTGACGACGGTGCGGTCAGGCCGCAACACGATCACGCCGGCGCTGAGGTTCTCGACCAGGGTACGCAGCTCGCCTTCGCGGGTCTGCAGGTCGCGCCGGGCCCGGTCGCCCTCCTGCCGCAGGCGGTAGGCCACCAGCGCTGCGTACAGGACAACGCGCAGCAGCCGGGCCAGCAGAAAGAAGAACAGCGTGTGTGGCGCCAGCACGTCCAGCGGCACCGCCAGCACCGGCCCAGCGGCAAAGAACAGCACAAAGGCCACCACCTCCACCACCGACAGCCACTTGAGGGCCTGCAGTTCGGGCACGCGCCGCTTCGGGTCCACGCGCTGGATGTCGCGCAGCCCCAGCGCGATGATGGACACAGCGCTGAACGCGAAGATGGCCTGCCGCACGGCTGGCAGGTCCCACGCCTGGTGGAACACGCCGTGCGCAACCAGCAGCACCGCCAGCGTGCCCCACGCCCAGCTCTGGCGCACGGGCAGATGCAGATAGCTGCGCAGTCCCATCCAGGCCAGCAGGGGGCCGGCCGTGAGGGTGGTGTTGGCAACAGCGATGGTGAAAAAGTCCGGAGCCTGCCCGCGCAGGATCAGACCGAACGAGCCCACGATGGCAAACACCGAGGCCAGCGACCACCAGCCCGGCCCACCGATCAACGGATAGCGGCGCATGAGCCCCCAGAACGCCAGGGCGATCAGGGCGTCAACGCCTATGCGCAAGGCCAGCAGGGTGGGCAGGTCAAACAAAAGCAGCGGGGCCAAGGTAGGGTTGCAACAGCCGTTGATTGAATCACAGCAGGTCCACTGTCAAGGAGGGAATAAGGCCGCAAAGGTTCGCCAGTTCCGCCGCGGGGTCCGCAGACGCCTGGGCGACTGTGCAGCGGCCCCGCAGTCGCTGCCGGGACAAATCCGGCGGCCGGGGCTGTCCCAGAATCCGACGCATGGGAACGCTCTACCTCGTGCGCCACGGCCAGGCCTCCTTTGGCGCAGACGACTACGACCAGCTCAGCGAACGCGGCCGCCAGCAAAGCGTGCAGCTCGGACGCTACTGGGCTGCGCGGGGCCTGCGTCTGGACGCGGTGATCACCGGCACGCTCAAACGCCATGCCCAGACCTGGGCCGGTATTGCCGAAGGCGCCGGATTCCCCCACGAACCGCTGGCCTGGCCCGGCCTCAACGAATACGACAGCGAAGCGGTGATCCGCGCCATCCACCCACACACCTTGCCGCGGGTGGCCAGCGCCCAAGCCGCGCCCGCGCAATACCGCCAACACTTCCGCCTGCTGCGCGACGGCCTGGCGCAGTGGATGGCTGGCACGGTGAGCCCGCAGGGCATGCCAAGCTATTCCGATTTCGTGCGTGGCGTCACCAGCGCGCTCGACCATGTGCGCCAGCACCACGTGGAGCGCAACGTGCTGATCGTCTCCAGCGGCGGGCCGATCGCCACCGCCGTGGGCCATGTGCTGGGCCTGAGCCCGGAGCGCACCATCGACCTGAACATGCGCATCCGCAACAGCGCCGTCACGGAATTCCAGTTCAACCCCAAGCGGCACACGCTGCTGACCTACAACACGCTGCCGCACCTGGATGCGCCGGAGTTTTCCGACTGGATCACTTATGCGTAGCACCCCCCTGCGCCGCTGACGCGGCTTCCCCCCTCCGTGGCGCGGCTGCGCCGCTTCGAGGGGGGACGCACCCCTTGGACCGGCAGAGCCGGATCCTCGGGTGCCCTGGATGGGCTGCCCTTCGTTGATCTGCTGGGCCGGCGGCGTCGGGGAAATGTCTTGGCCCTCGCTTTGCGTTCACGGGCGCAAAGAATCCAAGCTTCCAGAGATGCGGTGGAACCGGCTCTGCCGGGCCACTCGCATCGCCCCCCTTTCAGGGGGGTGACGCCGAAGGCGGCGCGGGGGGTTTTCTCAAGACATCGGCCGGCAGCCGGTCGATTTCGTGCAGCACCTGCGCCAGCGAGCGGCCCGCCGCCTGCAGGATGGCGTGGCCTTTTTCCGCGGTGGCGGCAGCGGCGTTGCCGACTGCGCCGTTCGGGTTGTAGTCCTGCATCTGCCAGGCGAGCTTGGCGGTCTTGCCGTTGCCCAGCAGGGGAAATTCCGCCGCGCGTTGCTGCGAGGCGGAGCGGAAGTCCTGGGCCTTGTGCATGCGCACGCGCTGCGGTGCCAGGGCCAGCAGCACCGAGGTTTCGATGTCGCCGCCGTGGATGCCGAAGCGGTGTTCGTCGGCGCTGAACTGCGCGTTGAGGTCGTTGCCGGCCTCGTCGATCAGCGGCAGATGGAACCAGTTGACGCTGTAGACCAGCATGCCCAGACGCGCACGCAGATCGCGGGCAATGATGTCCAGAAAACCGGTCTGGCCGCCGTGCGCGTTGAACAGCACCAGCTTGTTCACGCCGCTGGCCGCCACGCACTCGGCCAGTTCGGTCCACAGCCGCATCAGCGTTTCGGCCTTGAGGGTGAGGGTGCCGCCAAAACGGGTGTGTTCGGGCGAATAGCCCACCGCCTGCGTGGGCAGGAACAGGGCCGGCAGGTCGGCGGCCAGGTGCGGGAGCGAAGCCGCGATCACGCCATTGACGATGTCCGTGTCCACCGACAGCGGCAGGTGCGGCCCGTGCTGTTCGGTGGCGGCCACCGGCAGCACGGCGATCGTGCGGGACTTGTCCAGCGCGTCGAAGTCGGTGGTGGTGAGTTCGGACCAATAGCGGCTAGGTGGGCGGCTGTGCAAGGTCATGGCGTGATGGTAGGCAGCAACGGGCTATCGGCAGGTGCGTGGGCCGCTTTCCCGCACGGCGACCGGGTGTAATTGTCCGCCCATTCCACCGACACTGGCGTTCAGCGCTCGTACATCCAGCGCCGCGACCAGGGCAGGCCCTCGGCCAGCTGCCCTGCCGGGCGGCACAACACCTGGTAGATGGCGACCTCGTCGTGCGCAAACGCCCAGGCGCAGCCCGCGAGATAGATGCGCCAGATGCGCCAGCGCTTTTCATCCACCAGCGGCTTGATGTGTTCGGTGCGCGCCTCGAAGGCGTCGCTCCAGAGCTGGGTGGTGCGCTGGTAGTGGCGGCGCAGGTTTTCCATGTCGAAGGGTTCCAGCCCGCCTTCCTGCAGCGTGCGCAGCACAGTGCCGATGTGCGGCAGTTCGCCTTGCGGGAATACATAGCGGTGGATGAAGCTGCCACCGCCGTGGCGGGTTTCGCCGTCCGCAGCGTCGGTGCTGGTG
>JALORL010000216.1 GCA_025458915.1 Hydrogenophaga sp. | reverse complement strand
TCGCATCCGCGAACCGCGCCCCCGTGCAGCCGCCCCTGGCGGTCAGCCCGATCCGCTGCGCACCAGCATCGATGCCATGCGCACCGGCAAACAGCGCGGTGGCAAGGGCCGCCCGGGTGGCAACCGGAATGCGGGCGGCCCGGCCGATCCGCTGCGCACCAGCTTCGGCAGGATCGGGTAAAGCTACCCCCCGCGCCGCCTTCGGCGTCACCCCCCTGGAAGGGGGGCGATGCCTGTGGCCTGGCGGAGCCAGTTCCACGGCATCTCTGGATCAGACGTTGCGCACCGGAAGCTTGTCTGGTCGGGATGCGGCGTGCGCGAACCTACCCCTTCACGAACACGGTCACCAGCGGCTCGTCGCCCACTTGCCGGCTCCAGTGGCCGTGCACCTGGGGGTCGAATACGGCACCTTCGGGCAGGGTGTCGGCCGAGTAGAAGTGCTGAACGTGCGGGTGCTGCCATCCTGCAGGCCGATTTCCATCCGCCCTTGCAGCACGAACAGCCATTGCGGCGCCCCTGTGCAGTGAAAGTCGCTGCGAAAGCCCACCGGGCTCTCGCGGAGCTGCAGCCCGCTGGCGGGCAGCACCGGAGACAGACGGGCCGCTGCACTGCCCTCGCTGAGTTCGATCGATTCGTCCCGAAAACGGGCGCGGCCGTCGGTGTCGGTGAAGAGTACGGTCTGGGTGAAAGCGGTCATGGGGCGTCCTTGAATGGCGCCCGTTGTACCAGACCCCAACAGAAAAGCCCGGTGGCCTGAATGACCACCGGGCTTTCAGCGCTGTCGGCAGCGCGGGATTCCGTCAAATCGGATCAGTTGACAGACACCGGGTACTGGTTGTGGTTGAAGGTCAACGTGCCGTCGCGGCGGGCCTGGGCCACTTCGGCACGCACTTGTTCGCGTGTCTTGCCCTGGGCAGTCACTTCGCTGGGATAGAGGTCGGGCGTGATCTGCCTGGCGGTCAGGCCCAGCTCGGGGTTGGCCAGCACCTCACCATTGCGGCGGGCTTCTTCCAGCTCGGCCAGCACTTCGGCGCGGCTCTTGCCGGCCACCGCGTTGCCGCTGGCATAGCGCTGGGGATCGATGTCGCTCAGCGTCTGACCGCTCTCGGCCACCGCCACCACGTCACCGCTGGCCACGGCGTTGCGCAGTTCGGCCTGCACTTCGCTGCGGGTCTTTCCAGCCGCGGTTGCCTCGACCGGATACAGGCCCGGGTTCAACTGCCTGGCAGTCAGGCCCAGCTCACCATTGACGATGAGGTTGCCGTTGCGCTGCGCTTCCAGGTACTCGGCGCGGACCTGTTCGCGGGTCTTGGCGGCCGCCGGATCGGCCGCCATCGCCTGGCCAGCGGCCAGCGACGTGAGGGCAAGGGCAAGAATCGAAATGCGAGCGTTTTTCATGATGATTTCCTTTCAGAGTGTTGAAGAACCCGGGCCACCACGGTGAGGTGCCTCCGGCTTCGACGCCTGAACGAATGGTTTTGCGTCGATGGAAGGACTTTATAGTTTCTTATTCCAGACAAAAACTACTCCTAGAGAACACTTGTATTGTGGAAACAGAAATAATCTACGCCTTGAAACCAGCGTCAACGACCATAAGGAGAAGCTATGGATCGACTTATTTCGATGAAAGTATTTCAAAAAGTAATCGACGAGGGTGGCTTTGCCGCCGCCGGACGCGCGATGGACATTTCTCCCGCCGTGGTCACCCGTCTGGTGGCGGACCTGGAAGACCACCTGGGGACCCGACTGCTGAACCGGACCACCCGGCGCGTGGCCCTGACCGAAGCGGGCGAGTCCTACCTGGAGCGGGTACGCGGCATCCTGCAGGACATCGAGGAGGCCGACGGGCTGGTGAGCTCGCAGACGCAGGAATTGGCCGGCGTGTTGCGTCTGCTGGCGCCGCCGGTGCTGGCCACGCATGTGCTGGCCCCTCTGGTGAGCGGTTTCCGGCAGACCTATCCGAAGATCCTGCTGGACATTGAGGTGGCGTCGCACCGCGACCCACCGATCGAGGAATACGACATCACGCTCATCGGAGCCAAGGATTCGTTCGACGCCAACGTGATTGCACGCAAGGTGATCTCCACCGAAGCGATCCTGCTGGCTTCGCCCGGCTATCTCCGCCGGCGGGGCACACCGACGGCCCCGCACGACCTTCTGCACCACGACATCCTTCGGCTGAAACCGGCCAGTGGACGCAACCGCCAGTGGCGCCTGCTGCACGCGGACCAGCCCGAGCGGTTCCTGGACCTCGAGGTACGACCGGTGCTGTGGGCCAACCACACCGACACGCTGATGCACGCGGCGCTGGACGGGGCCGGCATCACCTCCACCACGCTGGAACTGGCCGCACCGCTCATTGACAGCGGCGACCTGGTGCGGGTACTGCCGCCATGGATCACCGACCGCCTGACCCTGTACGCCGCGCTGCCCAGCCGCAAATTCATTCCGCGGCGCACCCAGGTGTTTCTGGACTACCTGACCGAACAGACGCGGCAGCGTGTGGGTCGCGCGATCGCGGCCTGCAGCGCCTGCTGACGCAGGCCAGCCACGCGGGCGGACCGATGGTGTGGTGCGCGGCACGCCAGCGACTACCATGCGCGCATGAATGCGAATACCCCTCTTCCAGCCTCAGGCACCGGGCACGCGGTGCATTTCGGTCATCAGGACCGCGTGGTCATCGTCACCGGTGGCGCACAAGGCATTGGCGAGGCCTGTGCGCGCCGTTTCGCCCGCGAAGGCGCCCGCGTGGTCATTGCCGATGTGGCCGATGCACGGGGCCATGCGCTGGCCACCGAAATCGGCGCCACCTACCGGCGCTGCGACGTCAGCGACAAGCTCGACGTGGACGACCTGGTGGCGGCCACGCTGCAGCGGCATGGCCGCATCGACGTGCTGGTGAACAATGCGGGCATCTTCAAGGCCGCGGACTTCCTCGACATCACCGAAGAAGACTTCGACGCCGTGCTCAACGTGAACCTCAAAGGGGCGTTCCTGATGGGCCAGGCCGTGGCGCGCGCCATGGCGGCGCAGGGCAGTGGCAGCATCGTCCACATGAGTTCGGTCAACGGCGTACTCGCCATTCCGAACATCGCCAGCTACAACGTGAGCAAAGGGGGCATCAACCAGCTCACGCGGGTGATGGCGCTGGCGCTGGCCGACAAGGGCATCCGCGTCAACGCGGTGGCGCCGGGCACGATTGCCACCGAACTGGCCGCGCAGGCCGTGCTCACCAGCGAAGAGGCGCGGCTGAAAATCCTGAGCCGCACCCCGCTGAAGCGGCTGGGCGAACCCGGTGAAATTGCCGATGTGGTGGCGTGGCTCGCCAGCGACGCCGCCAGCTACGTCACCGGTGAAATCGTCACCGTGGATGGAGGCCGCATGGCCCTGAACTACACGGTGCCCGTGGCGTGACGGGGCCCGCCGGGCAGCGCCGGGGAACTCTGCTTCGGCACGGGCCTCCATCAGGCTCCTCTTGCCCAGTGGCGCCCCTTGCAGGGGTGTCATGCCGGGTTTCGCGGGCCGCAGCAGCGGCCTGCTTTTTTGCCCAACGCACGCTCACGACCTTGCCGCGCCGTTCATTCTCCCTTTTCGCTTTCCGCCTGTGTACCGGTCTGCTCTGGATCGCGCTGGGCTGGCCCGTGGCGGCTGTTGCCCAGGCACCTGCTGCAGGCAATGCGCCTCCAGTGATCGTGGCCACGAGCACACCGGCGCGCGACGACGTGACGCTCAACGTGATCGGCAGCGGTGTCGCGCGGCGCTCGGTCACGCTGTTCCCGGCTGTGGCAGGCGAGGTGGCCGAGGTCCACTTCCGCACCGGCCAGCAGGTCAAGGCTGGTCAGGTGCTGATCCGGCTGGACGACCGCAACGAGCGCCTGGCCGCCGATCTGGCCGCTGCTCGGGTCGAGGCGGCACAGACGCTGGTGAAGCGCTATGAAGGCACGCGCGGCACCGGCGCCGTGCCTGAGAGCGTGGTGGACGAAGCGCGCACCGCCCTGCGCACCGCACAGATCGAACAGCAGCAGGCGGCCGAGGCGGTGCGCGAGCGCAGCGTGCGCGCACCGTTCGACGGCGTGCTGGGACTGGCCAATGTGGAGTCGGGCAACCGCGTGACCACCGACACCGCGCTGGCCACGCTGGACGACCGGCGTTCGCTGCGGCTGGACTTTGAAGTGCCGGAGGCGTACCTGGCGCGCCTGCGCCCGGGCCAGACGCTCGCCGCCACCAACCCGGCCTACCCACAACAGCGCTTTTCTGGCGAGATCACCGAGGTGGACAGCCGCATCGACCCCAGCACCCGCAACGTGCGCGTGCGCGCCGCACTGCCGAATGCCGAGGATGTGCTGCGTCCCGGCATGTCGTTCCAGGTGCAGCTCACGCTGAGCGGACAGCCGGGCGTGAGCGTGCCCGAGCTGGCCCTGCAGTGGGGCCGCGACGGCGCGTTCGTGTGGGCCGTGCGCGACGGCAATGCCATTCAGGTGCCGGCTCGACCGGTGCGCCGCAGCGCGGGTCAGGTGCTGATCGATGGCGACCTGCAGGCGGGGGAAACCGTGGTGGTGGAGGGCGTGCAACGCCTGCGCGCCGGTCGCCCGGTGCGCGTGGTCGGCAACGGTTCCTGAACGGGACAGCCGAATGACCGACGACCGCGCCAGCGACCTGCCCGCCCTGTCCATCCGCCGGCCCTGGCTGGTGATCGTGATCAACCTGCTGATCGTGATCGCCGGCCT
>JALORL010000215.1 GCA_025458915.1 Hydrogenophaga sp. | reverse complement strand
TCGCCATGGGCGCGGCCGTTGTCGGTGTCGAACCAGTTCCAGCAGCCCTGGGCGTTGGCCAGGCGGTCCTGCTCGGGGTACAGCACCAGAAAGCGCTCCCGGGCGGCGAGCTGGTTCATGCGGGTGCTGAGCGCGAAGCGGTTGGCGTCCTGGCCGCAGCCGTGCAGCATCACCATCAGCGGCAGGTGTTCGCCGAATGCTGCGCCCGGTGGCCGGTAGAGCCGGTAGCGGCGCAGGCCGCTGGCGCCCAGGGCAACGCCGGCAATCCAGCTGCCACCGCCCGGCGCCAGTGCACGCGGATCTGGCGGCGTTCGGGCAAGGGTGCGGGAGCGGATACGCGGCACCGGCGCAGCGGCGGTCAGCCGCGTCATGGCCTTGAGGTTGCGATGGAAGAGCTTGGTCCAGCTGGCGGTCCGGCGACGGGATTTCATCCAGCCCATTCTGTGCCCTGGAGCGGTCGGCCCGACGCCGCAGGGCCACGCAAGGGTGTCGAGGTGTAAGCCAGGACAAAAAAAGGCCACCTTGCGGTGGCCTTGTGGCAGAACGTCGGCTGTCTTGCAGCACAACGCCTGCAAAAACCGGACAGGAAGGCTCAGACCACTTGCTGCGCCAGCTCGCCTGCGGCGTACTTCTGCGCCATTGCGGACAGCGACATGCCCTTGATCTTGGCGCCCTGGCCTTCGCAGCCGAATTCGAGGTAACGCTGCTTGCACACCGCCTTGGCGGCTTCGCGGGCGGGCTTCATCCACTCGCGCATGTCGAACTTGTCCGGGTTCTCGGCCATGAACTTGCGCACGGCGCCGGTCATCGCCATGCGGATGTCGGTGTCGATGTTGATCTTGCGCACGCCGTGCTTGATGGCTTCCTGGATCTCGACCACCGGCACGCCGTAGGTCTGCTTCATCTTGCCGCCGTACTGGTTGATGATGTCCAGCAGGTCCTGCGGCACGCTGCTGGAGCCGTGCATCACCAGGTGGGTGTTGGGGATGCGGGCGTGGATTTCCTTCACGCGGGAGATGGCCAGGATGTCGCCGGTGGGCTTGCGGCTGAACTTGTAGGCGCCGTGGCTGGTGCCGATGGCAATGGCCAGCGCGTCGAGCTGGGTGGCCTTCACAAACACCGCCGCCTCTTCGGGGTCGGTCAGCATCTGGCTGTGGTCCAGCTTGCCTTCGGCGCCAATGCCGTCTTCTTCGCCGGCTTCGCCGGTTTCGAGGTTGCCCAGGCAGCCCAGTTCGCCTTCGACCGTGACGCCGACCTTGTGGGCCATGTCGACCACCTTGCGGGTGACTTCCACGTTGTAGTCGAAGCTGGCCGGGGTCTTGCCGTCTTCCATCAGGGAGCCGTCCATCATGACCGAGCCGAAGCCAAGGTCGATGGCGCCCTGGCACACCTTGGGGCTGGTGCCGTGGTCCTGGTGCATCACCAGGGGGATGTGCGGGTAGGCCTCCATCGCTGCCTGGATCAGGTGCTTGATGAAAGGCTCACCGGCGTATTTGCGCGCGCCGGCACTGGCCTGCAGGATGACCGGGGCGCCCACTTCGTCGGCAGCGGCCATGACGGCCTGCACCTGCTCGAGGTTGTTGACGTTGAAGGCCGGAATGCCGTAGCCATTGGCCGCGGCGTGGTCGAGCAGTTCGCGCATGGAGACGAGTGCCATGGAATTCCCTTTGAAGCGGTTGGTAACCCGGATGTAACTGACAACAAACCGGCGATTTTACCGCCCGGGCGCCGCCTGACCACCATGCGGCACCGGCCATCGGGTTCAGCCAGAGGGCGCCAGCAGGAACTCCGTCACGCGCTCGCGCACCGGCGCCAGACCACGCAGCGGTGCAGCCATGGCGCCGATCAGGGTGGTGTGGCTGACCCGGTCCAGCAGCTGGTGTTGTACGGGCGTGCCGCGCGCCTGCAGGGCCTGCGCCAGGGACACGGTGTTGCGCACGGGGTTGACCAGCAGGTCGCTGCGGGCCGCCAGCAACAGGGCGGGCGGCGCCACGCGGTCGGGCTGGGTGACAACATGGTGCAGGGGTTGCGAATCGGGCGGGGTGTCGGGCCAGCCGAACGCCACCTGCACTTCCGGGATGCCGATGGGCAGGAAGTCGTACGGGCCCGCGAGCCCGACCCAGCCCGCCAGGCTGTCGGGCGACAGGTTCTGCGCGCCGAGCCAGCGCGGGTCCAGGGCCAGCATGGCGGCGTTGTAGGCGCCGGCGCTGTGGCCCACGGCGAACACGCGCCGGGCCGATGCGCCCCAGCGCGGCGCATGGTCCCGGGCCCAGCGCACCGCCAGCGCGCAGTCCTGCAGGAACACCGGATAGCGCACCTCGGGGCTCAGCCGGTAATCCGCCACCACGGTGACCACACCGCGCGAGGCGAGTGCTTCGCCCACGAAGCGGTAATCGCTGCGCTGGCCGCTGCTCCAGCTGCCGCCGTAGAAGAACACCGCCAGCGGCGCCGGGCGACCTGGACCGGAATGGAGCCCGGCGGCCGCGGGCAGGTACACGTCGGCCATCTGGCGCGGTGCGCTGCCATATGCCTGGTCGGCCAGCACCGTGTGGGTCCGGCCGGGCACCGTGGCATTGATCAGCCGCAGGGGGGAGCAGGCCTGCAGCAGCGGCGCCAGGCCCAGCATGGCCAGCCAGCGGCGGCGTGCGGGAAAGGAACGGTGGGACTGGGACATGGCGGGGATACGCAACGGGCCGGTGGTTGGATTCAGACCGCCATCCGGTAGCGCCCGATTGCCGCCGCCCGCGCAACGCCGCTCAGGCGGCCTTGCAGATCTTGAGCGTGTTGGTGCCGCCCGGCTGGCCCATCGGCTCACCCACGGTGATGGCATAGACGTCACCGGTCTGCACGATGCCGCGCTTCTTGAGGTGTGCCTCGGCATCGGCCAGCGCGGTGTCGCGGTCGGCGCTGGTGTCCATGAGCAGCGGGCGCACGTTGCGGTAGAGCGTCATGCGGCGCTGGGTGGATAGGTTGGGCGTCATGGCGTAGATGGGCATGCGCACGTTGTGCCGGCTCATCCACAGCGCGGTGGAGCCCGAATCGGTGAGCGCCACGATGGCCTTGGCGCCCAGGTGGTGGGCGGTGAACAGCGCGCCCATGGCAATGGACTGGTCGATGCGCTTGAAGGTCTTGCCCTGGAAATCGGCCGAGAGTTCGCTGTACTCGGCCTTTTCCGCTTCGGAGCAGATGTTGGCCATTTCCAGCACGGTTTCCAGCGGGTACTTGCCGGCCGCCGTTTCAGCGCTGAGCATCACGGCGTCGGTGCCGTCGAGCACGGCATTGGCCACGTCGCTCACTTCCGCGCGGGTGGGCACGGGGTTGACGATCATGGACTCCATCATCTGCGTGGCGGTGATGACGACCTTGTCCATTTCGCGCGCGAGCCGGATCATGTGCTTCTGCAGGCCGGGCACGGCCGCGTTGCCCACTTCCACCGCCAGGTCGCCGCGCGCGACCATGATGCCGTCGGACACCTTCAGGATCTGCGCCAGTTCGGGAATGGCTTCGGCGCGTTCGATCTTGGCGATCAGTCCCGGCTTGTGGCCGGTGGCCGCGCCCGCCACGTTGCAGAGCTGGCGCGCCAGCTCCATGTCGGTGGCGTTCTTGGGGAAGCTCACCGCCACGTAGTCGGCCTTCAGGCCCATGGCGGTCTTGATGTCGTCCATGTCCTTGGCCGTGAGGGCCGGAGCGGTCAGGCCACCGCCCTGCTTGTTGATGCCCTTGTTGTTGGACAGCTCGCCGCCGAGGCGCACGGTGGTGTGCACGGCCGGCCCGATCACCTTGTTGATGGTGAGCACGATCAGGCCGTCGTTGAGCAGCAGGGTGTCGCCGGCCTTGACGTCGCGCGGCAGTTCCTTGTAGTCCAGACCCACGCCGTGAATGTCGCCCGGCTCGGTGCGCGAGGCATCCAGCACGAAGGGCTCGCCTGGCTGCAGCATCACCTTGCCCTCGGCGAACTTGCCGACCCGGATCTTCGGGCCCTGCAGGTCGGCCATGATGCCGACCTCGCGCCCGGCGCGCTGGGCCGCTTCCCGCACGAGGGTGGCCCGGTCGATGTGGTCCTGCGCCGTGCCATGCGAGAAATTCAGCCGCACCACGTTCACGCCGGCCCGGATCATTTGCTCCAGCAGGTCGGGGTCGCTGGAGGCAGGGCCGAGGGTGGCAACGATCTTGGTGGCGCGCAAGGGCATGGACGGGTCTCCTGGAGGTATTCAGCGCCCCCCGGGGGAAGCGCTGGCTTGTAACTGGGTTTCAATTATCTTTGAAACCGGTTACCAACAGGTTACAACACCGCCT
>JALORL010000214.1 GCA_025458915.1 Hydrogenophaga sp. | reverse complement strand
GGTGGACGGCATCCGTGTTGCCGAACTCTCGGGTCTGGCCTGGGATGCGGACGCGGGGATGCTGTATGCGATAGCCGACAGTGGCAGCCTGTTCCGGTTCCGCCTGCGCGTGGCCGATGGCGTGCTGCAGGCGGTGGAGCCGGTGTCGGCGGTGGCCCTGCAACGCAGCACCGGCCAGGGCAAGCCCCGGCGGCTCGACGCCGAAGGCTTGGCCCTGCGGCAGGTGCGCGGGCAAGTCGAACTGCTGGTGGCCACCGAAGGACGTCCAGCCGTGTGGCGCTTCGGCCCCGGGGGCGAAGCGCTGGGCCAGCTGGCACTGCCCCCCGAGCTGGTCGATCCCACGCGGTACGCCGAACGCAACACCATGCTCGAAGCGGTTGCGGTGCATCCCCAGCACGGTCTCGTGTTGTCGCCCGAGTTGCCGCTGCAGGGCGACGATGTGGCCCAGGGCCACCGCCTTCGCGCCGCCCACCACCACTGGCAGATCGAGGCCCTGGACCCTGGCCGCTCCCGCCTCAAGGCCATGGACATCACTGCCGGCGGGGAACTGCTGGCGCTGGAACGCAGCGGCAGCGGGAAGCGCCGCGTCAGTGCCGTGCGCCTGGCCAAACTCGCCCACTGCGGCGGGCCCACGCCTTGTTCCATGCGGACTCTGGCACTGCTGGACCAGGACAGCGGCGCCGAGAATTTCGAGGGCATGACCACGCTCGGCCAGCGCCAGGCGCTGCTGGTGAGCGACAACCGCGGCGGCAAGAAGCGGGAAACCGTGTTCCTGCTGCTGCAGTGGGACGCAGAGCGGGGCCAGCCGGAAAAAAGTGGTCGTTGAACAGGTCGCCAGGGAATAAAGCACGGTGCGATCCGTTGTTGACAGGGAAGGCCACCACGGCCTGCATCTTTCAACCTTCAGGAGAACCCCATGCGAAACCTTTCCCTGCTGGGCGCTGCGTCGGCTCTGGTGTTGCTCAGCGGATGTGCGAGCTTGTCCAACGGTTCAGCGCCGCCATCCACCGGTCAGATCGCCGCCGTGCAAACCGACTATTCCCTCGGGCTGGCCTGTCTGGGTGACCGCATCGACCGCAGCGGTCGTCCACCGCTGAAGGTGTTTGTCGACCCCATCAACGACCTCACGGTGCCGCGCAACTTCGAGGAGCGGCGCCTGAGCAGTGGCGGCAAGTGGTGGTTGCTCACGGCGCTCCAGAAAATCGATGCCCGCAAGATCGAGGTGGTCACCCACGATGGCAGCAAGGCCGATCCGAAGAACCCCTCCCATCTGGTGCTCTCCGGTGCATGGACCCAGGACGATCTGAAGCTGGGCCGCCAGGAGGCGGGTCTGAAGGCCTGGGTGCCCAAGGTGATCCTCGACCTGGGTGCGAGCCGCACCTACGACGTGATTGCGGGCGACTTTGCATCCAGCCGGAACGGCCGTGTGGCACATGCTGCGGCGGTGAGCGTGGTGGTGCAGTCCTCGAGCGTCGACATGAACCTGAAGGTCGAGGATGGTGACCGCAAACTCTCGCTGGGCTTTTCGCAACGCCTCAACGAAGGGCCGCAATTTGCCCAGCGCCGCATCGCCGAGGCGGCGGTCATGGTGCACATGGCCCGTGCGTTCGGCGTCGACTACCGTCCCTGCATCGAAAGTCAGGCCAACCCGGGTGCCGCAAAGCCGGCGGGCCTGAAGCGCCAGGTGACCGGATGAACGCCGCAGGCACCCATCCCGTCTGCGGGCTCCTGCCGTCCCGACCGATGCTGCGCACAGTGCGTCGCCTGCTGGATGGTCACACCGGACTGCTGGTCAGCGCCGCGATGGCGTCGCTGCTGTGGCTGGCGACGCTGCCTGCCAGTGCGGCAACCGAGCCCCCCTTGCGGCTGTTGCATGTGGTGCCCCTGCTGCTGGCCGGTGGGGTGGTCGATGTCGGCCGCAGGCGCCTGAAGTCCCGCCTGAACCGTGCCCGCCAGCAGGCTTTCCAGTGCGTTGCCCGGGACCGCATGCAGAGTGAAGCCCGCCTGCTGCAGCACCTGCTTGTCCTGCGCCGACAGGTCCGGCAGAACGGCAGCCTCGACCTCTCCAGCCAACGCGCCCTTGACGAACTGATCGTGCAGCACCACCGGCAGATCACCACGCTGCAGCAGCAGTACAGCGACAGCGACCTCATGGCGCCGCTGATCACCGGCGTTTACCGGGACGACGTCGAGCGCTCCAGCCGGGGTTCGCCACTGCCCGGCACCGACACTGCAGGCAGCAACTTCCGGTAGGCCTGCAAGGCAGCCATCGCATGCTGCACATAGTCGATGCGCACTTCGCTGGCCCTGCGATCGTCGGTGCTGCACACCGGTGAAACCCGGGAGAAACCGCCCCTGGCCGGGCCTTCCAGCCGCTGGGCCTGCAGCAGGAAACCCATGCCGTCCTGCACGGCAGCCAGCACGGCATCCCGCTCGGCTCCCGCAGGCAGCAGGGGCAGAAAAGCCAGCAGACCCTCCAGTCGGGTGGCTGTGGGCGTGGTGCGGCCATCGCTGGTGAAACCACCTGGTGCACAACTCCCGGAATGCTGCGCCTGGGCCTGTTCATCCAGCATGAACCTTGTCACCGACAGCCCGTGCGCCATCAACAGGGGCGCCACTGCCGTGCGACCGGGCGCCGCGTGCCAGCTGAGCGGCGGTGGCAGGGCCGACGCCAGCAGGGAAGGGTTCTTGTTCCACAGCGCCGCGGTGGCCAGCAATGCCCAGTGATCGGGCGGGGGATGCTGCAGGAATTCGCGTTCGCGGGCGAGCGCCCGCAGCGCGTCCAGGGCGGCTTCCAGCCAGCGCGGGTTTGGGTCGTGGTCGTGGAGCAGCAGCAGGCCCAGGGCTGCCTCACCCGGGTAGTACAGCGACACCCAGTCGGGGTCGTGTTCACCGGTGTGGTGGGCATGCAGCGAGCGGAAGCGTCCGTCGGGTTGCTGCATGGACAGGATGAACCGGGCCAGCGCCTGCATGTCCGCCAGCGCGACCGCGTCTGGCTGCAGGCGTCGCCACTGCGCCATCGCGGCCAGTGCCAGGCCGGCCCCGCCCAGTTTGGCAACCGGGTAGCTGCGCGGACCTCCCACGGTGTCGGGCGCGGACCACACCGCCAGATCGTCAGCCCCCGCGCCGGAAGGCGCCATGCAGCAGCTGCGCAGATGGTTCAGCGAACGCGTGATGGCCGCCGTCTCCTGCGGGGTGGCGGGATGCTCCAGGTGGTATTCGGCGAGCGCCAGCACGGTTCCGGCGTGGCGCAGAAGGTTGTAGCGGCCGTGCTCCGCCCGGCCGCTGACGGCATCGCGCCGGTAGATGAACCGGCCGTCGATTTCCACTTGGGCGTGCAGGTAGCGGGAAGCCAGCGCCAGCCGGGCGTCCAGTGGCGAAGGAACGGGCGGCGGGTTGCCAGCCGTGCTGGCGCACACGGCATGCGCCGCCACCAGAAGCGCCGAGCCCGCCAGCGCCTGCCAGCGGCTCAGGGACATTTGTCGGGCGCGCGAAGCAGCCCCCAGCCGTACAGGGGGTCCCTGCCCCGGGGTCCGAGATCGATGGCGGAGCGCTGAAGCCCCCGCAGCACTGCCTCGGCCTGGTCCACGCCCCGCGCCCGCAGAACGGCCGCGCTGGCCGTGACGAACGGCGCGGCGAACGACGTTCCGGTCCGGTAGCTGCCGCCGTTGGCAGTGGGGGCATAGACGGCCACGCCCGGGGCGGCCAGTGCCACATAGCGGCCCCGGTTCGCCTGCGGGTACAGGCGCCGACGCGCATCCACCGCCGTCACGGCAATCACGCCGGGGTATGCGGCAGGAAACACCGGCCTGGCGCGGGGACCGTCGTTCCCCGCCGAGGCCACCACCGTCACGCCGCGTTCGATGGCCTGCGCGATCGCCCGCTGCAGCAGCGCGTTGTCGGGGCCGGCAATGCTGATGTTGATCACCTGCACCCGCTGCATCACCAGCCAGTTCAAGGCTTCGGCGACGTAGCTGGCCGAACTCACGGGTGTGCCGTCCTTGCGCCGGGTGAAGGTGTCGGCAGCGTACAGCTGGGCATAGGGCAGAAGACCCGGCAAGGTCTCGGCGCTGCCTGCGAGCAGGGCCGCGACCGCGCTGCCGTGATCCGGATCGGAACGCTGGTCGTTGCCGTGAAAGCGCCGCGTGGTCAGGCGCGCCCTGGGAACTCCGGACAGGGCCGGGCTGACGCCCGTGTCCACCATGCCGATGCGCGTCGTGATGCGGCAGCGCAGGCTTTGCTCGTCCTTCCAGTTGACGATCTGCCGCGTCGTGCAACGTTCGCCCTTGCACGGTGG
>JALORL010000213.1 GCA_025458915.1 Hydrogenophaga sp. | reverse complement strand
GAAAAACAAAAGGCCCCCACTTGCGTGGGAGCCTTGTCTTACTGGCGGAGCGAGAGGGATTCGAACCCTCGATGAGGCTCTACACCCCATACTCCCTTAGCAGGGGAGCACCTTCGGCCACTCGGTCATCGCTCCGAAGCCTCGCATTATGCCCTATCCGGGCGCGGGTCCAAGCCCGCTTCAGCGGGAAATGGTGTCTGCCGTCTGGTCCAGGTCGAACTCTCGGTGCAGTGCGCGCACAGCCAGCTCCATGTACTTCTCGTCGATCACGACCGAAGTCTTGATTTCCGAGGTGGAGATCATCTGGATGTTGATGCGCTCTTCGCTCAGGCACTTGAACATGCGGCTGGCCACGCCCACGTGGCTGCGCATGCCGATGCCCACGATGCTGACCTTGCAGATGCGGGTGTCACCCACCACCTCGGCAGCACCAAGGGTGGGCACCACTTTCGCCTTGAGCAGGTCCAGCGCCTTCTGGTAATCGTTGCGGTGCACGGTAAAGCTGAAGTCGGTCAGACCGCCCTTGCTCAGGTTCTGGATGATCACATCCACCTCAATGTTGGCCTCAGCCACCGCGCCCAGAATCTGATAAGCGATACCGGGCGTGTCTGGCACCCCCAGCACGGAAATCTTGGCTTCATCGCGGTTGAAGGCAATGCCGGATACGACGGCTTTTTCCATGTCTTCGTCTTCCTCAAAAGTGATCAATGTGCCGGATGTTGCTTCTTCGGTCAGGTCGATATCCCACGGCGTGAAGCTGGACAGCACACGCAGTGGCACCTGGTACTTGCCGGCAAACTCCACCGAACGGATCTGCAGCACCTTGGAACCCATGCTGGCCATCTCCAGCATCTCTTCGAAGCTCACGCGCTCCAGGCGACGTGCCTCAGGCACCACGCGGGGGTCGGTGGTGTACACACCATCCACATCGGTGTAGATGAGGCATTCGGCGGCCTTGAGCGCCGCAGCCACTGCCACGGCCGAGGTGTCGCTGCCGCCACGACCCAGCGTAGTGATGTGTCCGTCAGGGTCAATGCCCTGGAAACCCGTGACGATCACCACCTTGCCAGCATCAAGATCGGCCTTCACCCGGCGGTCGTCGATCGACTCGATACGCGCCTTGGTGTATGCGCTGTTGGTCTTGATGGGCACCTGCCAGCCAGCGTAGCTGATGGCCTCGACCCCTTCGGCTTGAAGCGCAATGGCCAGAAGCGCCGACGAAGCCTGTTCGCCGGTAGCCGCCAGCATGTCGAGTTCCCGATCGTGCGCCGACCCGGTTGGCAACGGCGCCAGTTCCTTGGCCAAGGCCAGCAGGCGGTTGGTTTCGCCGCTCATGGCGCTGGGCACCACCACCATCTGGTGACCAGCGCGGTGCCACTTGGCCACGCGGCGTGCCACGTTGCGGATGCGTTCGGTGGACCCCATGGAGGTGCCGCCGTACTTGTGAACGATCAAAGACATTGGGTCGAGCGGGTGATGAAAGGTGCGCCTTGTCGGACGCCGACAACCGGATCCGGTGCTCACCTTCGCGGGCAGAAAAGCCTTCAATTATAAGTTGGGGCGGTAGACCAGCCGCTCACCTTCACGGTGCACGGAACCTGCACCCACCTTGCCTCGTGCGCCCGTAGCCAGTGGCGCAGGGCATTGGTCTGGCGGTCGCGGCTCAAGGCTTGCAGCGGCTTCAGGCGTGGCGGCACGCCAATGTCGGCCAGGTCGCTGCGGGCCAGTTCGTCCAACAGGCGCTGCGCCTGTGCCGCGTGGCCCATGCTTCGCAACAACCGGTCGCGGAAACCTGGAAAGCAACGTTCCCATGCGGGCATCAGCACCCCTCGGATGCGGTTGCGGGTGAAGCGGTGGTCGCTGTTGCTGGGGTCGTCGACAAGCCCGGTCCCGCTGACCTCGACATAGGCGCGCAAGGTGGCAGCAGACAGGTGCAGCAGGGGCCTTGCAAACCGCATTCCATTCCGCTCGAAGCTGGCCCCCATCCCGGACAGTCCGGGCAAGCCAGCACCGCGGCTGAGGGCCAGCATCAGGCTCTCGGCCTGGTCATCGGCATGCTGGCCCAGCAACACCCAGGTGGCACCGCACTCCTTCGCGAGGTCGGCCAACGCCCCATAGCGCGCCGTTCGCGCAGCCTCCTCCAAGCTCTGGCCCGACGCCACCGGCACCCGAACCTGGGCCACCCGAACCTGCACATCCATCACAGCACAGACACGTCTGACATGGGCTTCAAAGTCATCGGCAGCCGCCTGCAAACCATGGTTCACATGCAGCGCCACCAACCTGCCAGGATGGTGTGCGCGAGCCGCCAACAGCATTGCGGTGGAATCGGCCCCTCCGCTGAAGGCCACCGCCAGGGTCGATGGCGCAGACTCCGCAGGCGCGCAACAGGAGGCAGGAAGGTGCTCCTGGAGCCACTTGCGCGCCGCCTCCTCACAGGCTGTGCGCGGCGCCAGGTCTGGTTTCACCTCAGCGCTTGTCCTGCTTGGAGTCGACCTTGGTGTCGGTGAATCGGCCGTAACTGTTGATGCGCGCGTAGCGGCGCTCCAGCAGCTCCTTGACCTTGAGGTCGGCTACCTGCCGCCATGCATCGCCCAGCGCGCGCTTGAGGAAGGCCGCCATCTGCTTGTGGTCGCGGTGGGCGCCACCCACTGGCTCGTTCACGATCTTGTCCACCAGCCCCAGCGCCTTCAGCCGGTGTGCTGTGATGCCCAGCGCATCGGCAGCATCGCTGGCGCGGTCGCTGGTCTTCCAGAGGATGGACGCGCAGCCTTCCGGGCTGATCACCGAATAGACCGAATACTGCAGCATGAGCACCTGGTCAGCGACCGAAATGGCCAGTGCTCCGCCCGAGCCGCCTTCGCCGATGATGGTGGAGATGATGGGCACTTCCAGTTGCGCCATCTCGAAGATATTGCGCCCAATGGCTTCGGACTGCCCACGCTCCTCGGCATCGATGCCGGGATACGCCCCGGGCGTGTCCACGAAGGTGAACACCGGCAGCTTGAATTTTTCAGCCAGCTTCATCAGGCGAAGCGCCTTGCGGTAACCCTCCGGCTTGGTCATGCCGAAGTTGCGCAAGCCCCGTTCCTTGGTGTCCCTGCCCTTCTGGTGACCCAGCACCATACAGGGTTGCCCATTGAAGCGGGCCAGTCCGCCCACAATGCTCTGGTCGTCGGCAAAATGCCGATCGCCGTGCAACTCGACGAAATGGGTGAAGATGTCCCGCACATAGTCCAGCGTGTAGGGCCGGTCCGCGTGGCGGGCGATCTTCGTGATCTGCCAGGGATTGAGGTTGCTGTAAATGTCTTTGGTGAGCTGCAGGCTCTTGGCGGCCAGCTGGTCGATCTCGGCGGAGATGTCGACTGCCGATTCGGTCTGCACATAGCGCAGCTCTTCGATCTTTCCTTCCAGCTCCGCGATCGGTTGCTCGAAGTCAAGAAAATTCTTTTTTGCCAAGGTGTGCTCCTGTGGTCTTGTAGGGCCGCGTCCAGGGCGTCGGGGCAGTGCCGCGCCAGTGCTGGAAGGATGCGGAAACGACGTCTTCCGGTCAGTAGGCGACGGGTGCAGGGTCCAGCGAGCGCCAAATATACCAAGTCGCCACGCTGCAGAAAGGCGCCCAGTTCGCCGCCACCTCGCGGATTTCGCTGCGGCTGACCGGCTCGCCCGAAAAATAGCACCGGCTGATGCCGTTCTGCAGCCCCACGTCGTCCAGGGGCAGCACATTCGGCCGCATCAGGTGGAAGATCAGAAACATTTCGGCAGTCCAGCGGCCGATACCGCGAATGGCCACCAGTTCCGCAATGATGGCTTCGTCGTCCATCTCTGCCCACTGCTTCACATGCACCTGCTGATTCGCAAAGTGCAGCGCGAGGTCCACCAGATACTCCACCTTGCGGGCCGACAGGCCAGCGCCTCGCATGTCGTCCACCTTCAGTTTCAGCACCTGGGCAGGCACCATCTTTTTCGGCAGTTCGGCGAACCGGTCCCAGACCGACTGCGCAGCCTTCACCGAGATCTGTTGACCCACGATGCTGCGCGCCAGCGTGATGAACGCATCCCCCCGCGACTGCAGGCTCACGCCGGCGTGTTGCGGAATCAGCTTTTTCATCACCCGATCGCGCTTCATCAGGTGGCGGCAGGCCTCTGCCCAGTAGGCAGGGGCGTCGGCAGGCAGCTTGATGTCGGGAACGTTGGGCGCCATCAGCCACGCTCCCAGGTTGTTCCCTGGGCACCGTCCTTGAGCTGCACGCCCTGAGCCGCCAGATGCTGCCGGATGCGGTCGGCCTCGGAAAAATGGCGGGCTGCCTTGGCCGCCGCACGTTGTGCAATCAGCGCCTCGATCTCCGCTTCGGACAGGCTGGTTCCCTGCTGCACCGTGCCTGCGGCTTGCAGATAGCTGGAGGGCGTGTTTTGCAACAGCCCCAGTGTGCCACCCAGCGCCTTGAGCAGCGCCGCATCCAGGGCGCTTCGACTGCGGTTGACCTCGCTGGCGAGCTCGAACAGCACGGCAATGGCCTCAGGGGTTCCGAAATCTTCGTCCATGGCCGCCTTGAAACGCCGGGCAAATGGATTGGACCAGTCCACCCCCGTGCCAGGCGCCTCTGGGGCCACCTGCTGCAATGCGGTATACAAACGCTTCAACGCACCGCGGGCGTCATCGATGTGCACATCGCTGTAATTCAGTGCGCTGCGGTAGTGGGCCCGCAGCATGAAGAAGCGCACCGTCTCCGGATCGTACTTGGCCAGCACCTCGCGGATGGTGAAAAAGTTGCCCAGGCTCTTGGACATTTTTTCGTTGTCGACCCGCACAAACCCGTTGTGCACCCAGAACCGCGCCATGGGCTTGCCGGTCGCACCTTCGCTTTGGGCGATTTCGTTTTCATGGTGGGGAAACTGCAGGTCCGCGCCGCCCCCATGAATGTCAAAGCTCTCCCCCAGCGTGGCACAACTCATGGCCGAACATTCAATGTGCCATCCCGGTCGACCTGGTCCAAAAGGGCTCTCCCACCGGGCTTCGGCCGGCTCATCGGGCTTGGCCGACTTCCACAACACGAAATCCAGCGGATCGGCCTTGTCCTGGGCCACCGCGACCCGTTCGCCAGCCCGAAGGTCATCAAGCGATTTTCCCGACAGACGTCCGTAGCCTTCAAACTTTCGAACCGCAAAGTTCACATCGCCGTTGTCGGCCTGGTACGCCAGCCCTTTGGCCTGAAGACGCGAAATCAGGTCGAGCATTTGTGGCACGTACTGGGTGGCCCGGGGTTCAATGCTGGGCGGCTCTATGCCAAGCGCGCCAATATCCCGATGCATGGCCTCGGTCATTTCGTCGGTAAGTGCGCGCAGCGTGATGCCGCGTTCCACCGCCCTGCGGATGATCTTGTCATCGATGTCGGTGATGTTGCGCACATAAGTGACGCGGTAGCCACTGACCTTCAACCAGCGTTGCACCACATCAAACGCCATCATCATGCGCGCATGACCCACATGGCACAGGTCATAGATGGTCATGCCGCACACATACATGCGCACATGGCCGGGCTCAATGGGCTGGAACGCCTCCAGCTTCCGGGAAAGCGTGTTGTAGATCTTCAGTGTCATGGGGAAGAGCAGAAGGGGACTGCGGCAAGGCCGCGCCCGGTTTCGCATGCCTGGAGCCGGGCTGCAGAACATTGCGGATGCGCGGCAATTCCTGTCGTTCGGGAGCGAAACCCCTCAGATACAATGCCTCAGTATAGCCAGCCCGGTGGTGGCAAAGCGCGCCCGACAGACCACAAACGTCTCGTTGACTGGCCTGCGCCACCTGTCTTTCATTCCAGTCAGTTTCCCCGAGGTCGCATGCCCCACACCCAGAAATCTGCGCTGTTCCTGCTCACCGATCCGGGCCCTTCGAACCGGGCACGGGCATCGTCCCGCATGCAAAAGCTG
>JALORL010000212.1 GCA_025458915.1 Hydrogenophaga sp. | reverse complement strand
CTGCGCCACCGACCACCCCACCCGCCAGCGCAGGTGGTCGTCCTGCCACACCGCCCACCAGGCCACCTCCGCCGACCCCAGCCCCTCGGCCAGCAACCGAACCACCGGCGCCACCAGCAGCAGCGCCAGGAACAGCAGCGGAAAAAGGACCAGCCAGCGGCCGCGCGGGTTCATGTCGAACGCCCCTGCTGGCAACGATCAGACACGAAGAACCCTGCAACACCCGGCGCGCGTGCCCCATTCCAGAGATGCCGCGGAACCGGCTCCGCCGGGCCGCAGGCATCGTCCCCCTGGGGGGATGGCGCGCAGCGCCGCAGGGGGGCATTCCTTCCTTCCGGGCCGCAGGCATCGTCCCCCTGGGGGGAAGGCGCGCAGCGACGCAGGGGGGTCACCGAAGTACAGTGCGTGTCCACTGCTGCACCCACGCCCGCCCCTTCTCCTGCATCAGGGCCGTCGGCGGGTTGTCGTACGTCTGGGGCGCCACCGCGTGCTGCTGCATCACCTCGGCCAGCGGCACACCGGGCTCGGCCGGATACATCCACATGCTGGTCTGCAGCGCCTGCTGCGCCGGAGCAGAGCGCAGGAATTCGATGAACTGGCCAGCCGCCCCACGCACGGCCGGGTTGCCACCGCGCACCAGCGCCACACCCTCCACCTGCCGGAACACCCCACCCTTCAGGAACAGGTTGGCCGTGGGCGACGCGGTGAGCTTTTCCTTGCTGTAGAACACTTCAGCCGCCGGGCTGCTGGCGTAGCTCACCACGATGGGCCGCGTGCCGCCGTTGCGGGTGAATTCGGTGTAGTAGGCCTCGGTCCAGCCCTTGGCCACCTTCACGCCGTTGGCGCGCAGCTTCGCCCACCAGGCAAACGCGGCCTCCTCGCCCATGGCCGCAATGTTCGCAAACAGGAACGCCTGTCCCGGGCTGGAGGTGGCCGGGTTCTGCACCACCAGCAGCCTGGCGTAGGCCGGTTCGGCCAGTTGCTCCAGGCGCGTGGGCAATGCCAGGCCAGCCTTGGCGAACCAGGCCTTGTCGATGTTCAGCGTGACAAAGCCGTGGTCCACCGGTACCACCCCGCCCAGCGCGCCAGTGGGCCCGGCAATTTCCGCCATGGCCGCACTGGCCGGGCGCTGCGCCGCTGGGCCGGTGTAGGGCTCGATCACCTGCGCGGTGAGGGCGCGCGGCAGCAACGTGTTGTCGATGCCGAACACCACGTCGGCGATCGGGTTGGCGCGGGTCAGGATGAGGCGGTTCAGCATTTCGCCAGCGTCGCCGCCCTTGACAACCTGCAGCTTCACGCCGGCTTGCCGCTCAAAGTTGGTCAGCAGGTCGGCCGGCAGATCGAAGGAACTGTGGGTGAGCACCCGCAGGGTGGGCACCTGCTGGGCGCGGACCGGACCGGCCAGACCTGCCGCCAGGCCACTGGCCATGACCAGGGAAAACAATCGTCGCTGCATGTAGAACCGCCATTTCGTGAACGCCGCCGGGGCGGGCTCAGGGCGGGTTCCGGCGCACCGGATCGGCCTGTCACGCTCCCTACGCTGGCACAACCCAGATCAGGTGAAAGGGGTAAGTCTCAGCCCTGCAGCAACGCCTGTCGGCCCACTGCCGGCACCCCCGGTGAAGATTGAAATTTTAGAACCCGGGTGCCGACAGGCAAGCAAAAGGCCCGCGCGAGCGGGCCTTTGCAGGGGTTGCACGCACTGCAGCGGGCGAATCAGCCGCCCTTCTTGGAGCGCTTGCCGGGGTTCTTCTTGCTGCGGGTGGCCACGCCACGCTCCAGGCTCACGCGCTGGCCACGACCGGGGCTGGTCAGCGACACACCGGGGATGGGCGTGGGACGGGGGGTGGCTCGGCGGTCGGCTTCGGTGACGATTTTGTTGCCCATGGCTGCATCCTGAGAAAGAAAGTTGCGGAAACCTCCTATTGGACCATAAGCGCACGGTGGTCCCGCCCCATCTCAGGCGGTGTCGACCCGGTTCCAGGTAAATGATGCGTCGGTGGACAGCGCTTCCTCGCGGTGCACCGGCTGCTGCCAGCCGTTCTGCGGGTTCACCTGGGCCGAAATGTCGATGCGCGGCGCCTGCGCGATCACGCTGCCGAAGATGGTGGCGAACGAGGCGTCGGCGGCGTCGCGTCCGGTGCCGATGCGGATGAAGCCCATGGGAATGGCGGTACCCGAAGGGTCGAACATGTACCAGCGGTGTCCCAGATACACCTCCACATAGGCGTGGAAGTCGGTGGGCCCGAGCGCAGGATCGGCACCGTAGTCGATGGCGGTGGTGAAACGCGCGGGAATGTTCAGAGCCCGGCACATGGTGATCATGAGGTGCGCGAAGTCGCGGCACACGCCCTTGTGGTCGTTGAGCGTGTCCAGCGCCGAGGTCATGGAATTGCTGGTGTTGGACTCGAACGTCACCTGGCTCTGCACCCATTCCTTGATGGCCTGCACGCGCCGGTAGCCCTGGGGCATGTGGCCGAACAGCTGCATGGCCATGGCGGTCACGCAGTCGGACTGGCAGTAGCGGCTGGGGTAGAGGTAGGTGAGCACGTCGGCCGGCAACTGAGCCACCGGCGTTTCGAACACACCGTCCGGCTGCGCAACATGGTGGGTGATGTCCAGCGTGGCGCGGTAGCGCAGCGTGAGCGCACCGGCACCGGCCGTGAGTCGCAGGGTGCGGTTGCGGGTGGCGGCGTCGGTGTGCAGCACCAGTGGCACGGGCTGACTGACCTGCAGCTCCTCCCAAACCACCTTTTGCTGCGGCGCGTGCGCGGCCTGCACGTTGAAGATGAAGTCGGCGCCGGGGGATGCCACGTCGTATTGGAGATCGATGGCGAGATGAAGTCGGACCATGGTTGTCACCGGTGTGGAAGAGGTAGCCGCCAGGGTGGCGGGTGCAGCGCGTGAGAGCGCCGGGAACGGTGAAGAGCTGTCAACCGGTGGGCCATGTTACGCCCGACAGGCGATGCCTTCCGTGCGGTGCCCCACCTCGGACGCGGGATGCCCCGCCACCGCGGGCGGGCAGGCCATAGCGCGTAAGCTCGAAAACATGCGCGCCCTGCTGTCCACCTTTTCGTTGCAAGAACTGCGCCACCACCCGTGGCGCAACGCCTCGGCAGTGGCGGCGGTCATGCTGGGGGTTGCGCTGGCCTTCGCGGTGCACCTCATCAACGCGTCGGCCCTGGCCGAGTTCTCCAGCGCAGTGAGCGCGGTCAACGGCCAGCCCGACCTGGAACTGCGCGCCCGCCAGGGCCTGCTGGACGACGCCCTGATGGAGCGGGTGGGCGCCGAGCCCGGTGTGGCGCAGGCCAGCCCGGTGCTGGCGCTGTCCACCGCCGTGATCGACATGAGCGGCAAAAAGCTCACGGTGCAACTGGTGGGCGTGGACGCGCTGTCGGTGGCCGCTGTGTCCCCGGCGCTCATGCCGCGCACCGAGCAAGCAGACGGTGGACGCGAAGACAACCGCACCACCCGCCGCCTGGACCTGTTCGCACCCGACGCGGTGTTCCTCAACCCCGCCGCGCGGCTGGCCCTGAGCGCCAGCGGCACACTGCCCGCCACCCTGCAGGTGCAGAGCGCGCTCAGCCTGCGAACGGTGCGCGTGGCTGGTTCGGTGAACGCGCCGGGTGCGCCCATGCTGGTGATGGACATCGCCGCGGCCCAAGCCCTGATGGACCGCGTGGGCAGCATCAGCCGCATCGACCTGCGGCTGGCGCCGGGCACGCAGGCCGACGCGCTGCTGGCCGCGCTGGCCCTGCCGCCGCAGGTGGTGGCCCAGCGGCCGGAGCAGGCCACCGAGCGCGTCAGCAACCTGTCCCGCGCCTACCGGGTGAACCTGACTGTGCTGGCGCTGGTGGCGCTGTTCACCGGCGCCTTCCTGGTGTTCAGCGTGCTGTCGCTTTCGGTGGCGCGGCGGCAGCAGCAGTTTGCGCTGCTGGGGGTGCTGGGTTTGTCCGCCATGGAACGGCTTCGGCTGGTGCTGGCGGAGTCTGCGCTGCTGGGGCTGCTGGGCAGTGCGCTGGGCGTGGCCTTGGGCACCGCCCTGGCCGCGCTGGCGCTGCGCCTGCTGGGCGGCGACCTGGGCGGGGGCTACTTTTCTGGCGTGGCCCCACCGCTGCAGTGGCAAACCTGGGCCGCGCTGCTGTACGGCGGGCTGGGCGTATTGGCCGCCGTGGTGGGCGGCTGGTGGCCGGCACGCGCTGCGGCACGCCTGGCACCGGCGCTCGCGCTCAAGGGGCTGGGCGGTGCCAGCGCTGAGCCCGGCCGCTGGCGGCACGCTGTGGCGCTGGGCCTGGTGCTGCTGGCCGGTGCGCTCGC
>JALORL010000211.1 GCA_025458915.1 Hydrogenophaga sp. | reverse complement strand
TGGTCGCGCAGCAGCTTGAGCGGCAGGCTGATCAGGTCGTCGAAGTCCACGCTCTGGTAGGCCACCAGGCGCTCCTCGTAGCGCGCCATGATGGTGGCGGACACGCGCTCGGTCTCGTCCTTGGCCTGCGCCAGGGCCTGCGCGGCATTCAGGCCGGCGCTTTTCCAGGCGCTGATGGCCCATTGCCAGCCGCGTGCGGTATTGGCGTCGGTGGTGCCGCCGCAGTCCTTGAGCAGGCTCGTGATGTCGTCGGTGTCCAGGATGCTGAACTGCTTCTTCAGGCCCAGCACCTCGCCGTCTTCGCGCAGCAGGCGCACGCCCAGCGCATGAAAGGTGCAGATCAGCACCTTGCCGGCCTCGCGGCCCACCAGCTGTTTGGCCCGCTCGCGCATTTCGGCGGCGGCCTTGTTGGTGAAGGTGATGGCCGCGATGCGGTCTGCCGCCAGCCCGGCCTGGATGAGTCGGCCGATCTTGTGCGTGATCACCCGCGTCTTGCCCGAACCGGCGCCCGCCAGCACCAGGCAGGGGCCGCCCAGGTGGTTCACCGCTTCGAGTTGGGCGAGGTTCAGGCCGTTGGACATCGGGGCTTCAGGACGCACATGCGGCGCAAAGCGCTGGATGATACCGGCCCCCCTTCCCGTCAGGGGTTCGAAGGGCTGTTGCTGAGACAATCCCCCACCGTGCTCACCATCCTGCTTGTCACCTTCCCTTTCTTTGCGCTCGTGCTGGGCGGTTTCGTCGCCGCGCACCGGCGCATGCTGCCGCTGGAGGCCATTCCCGGCCTGAACGGTTTTGTGCTGTTTTTCGCCCTGCCGGCCTTGCTATACCGCTTCGGCTCCACCACGCCGATCGTGGAACTGCTCGACGTGGCTGTGGCCGGGGTCTATGCGCTGTGTGCACTCATCATGGTGGCATTTGCGGTGGCGATGTCGCTGAACCACCGCATCCGCTGGAACGATGCCTCCATGGGTGCGCTGGTGGCAGCGTTCCCCAACACCGGCTTCATGGGTGTACCGCTGCTGGCCGCCCTGCTGGGTCCGGCCAGCGTGGGGCCGATCATCCTGCTGATCGTGGTCGACATGATCGTCACCAGCTCGCTGTGCGTGGCGCTGTCGCGGCTGGACGACCGCCAGGGCGAGGGCGGGCGCGCCATGCTGGACGCCGGCAAGAAGGCGCTGCAGGGCGTGCTGGCCAACCCCATGCCCTGGGCCATCCTGCTGGGAGCTGCGGCATCGGCGGCGGAGTTCAAGCTGCCCAGACCGGTGGAGCAAACGGTGTGGCTGCTGGCGGATGCCGCCTCCCCGGTGGCGCTGTTCACGATTGGCGCCGTGCTGGCCCGTGCGCAGCTGCAGGCCAACCATCCCATGCCGCTGTCAGACTACTTGCCCGTCACCCTGATGAAGCTGCTGCTGCACCCGCTGCTGGTGCTGGGCGTGGGCATGGCGGCCATCCAGCTGGGCGTGGCACTGCAGGCGTCCACACTCACCGTCATGGTGCTGGTCGCCGCCCTGCCAAGTGCCAGCAACGTGTCGTTGCTGGCCGAGCGGCTCGGGGCGGACAACGGCCGCATCGCGCGCATCATCCTGGTCACCACCGCCGTGTCCTTCCTGACGTTCTCAGGCGCCGTCGCGCTGCTGACCTGAGGGTCTGCGGGACGGGCACAAGGGTCGGCATGCTGCGCTGCCGCATTGGCGGTTGCTATCACTTTGATTCAACCTATTGAGTCGACAAGTTGCGCAATCGCTTCTACAGTGGCTGCTCCATCCAAGGAGCACTGCCATGAAAACGACACGTTGCACGCGCACGCTCGGAGACCATTGGCTGGAAGTTTTGGCCCGCATGGCCGAAGCATTCTGATCCGCGTTCCTAGCCACACCAAGGAGACCCAAAATGAGCAATTCCACCGAAGCCAAATGCCCATTTCACGCGTCGGGCGGCGCCCGTGCCACGCACGGCCAGCAGTCCAATGCCGACTGGTGGCCGAACCAGCTGAACCTGTCGATCCTGCACCAGCACCAGGCGGCGTCCAACCCGATGGACCCGGACTTTGATTACGGTGAAGCCTTCAAGAAGCTCGACTTCAAGGCGCTCAAGAAGGACCTCGCCGACCTCATGACCCAGAGCCAGGACTGGTGGCCCGCCGACTACGGCCACTACGGCGGCCTGTTCATCCGGCTGGCCTGGCACGCGGCCGGCACCTACCGCACGGCCGACGGCCGCGGGGGTGCCAGCACCGGCAACCAGCGCTTTGCGCCGTTGAACAGCTGGCCCGACAACGGCAACCTCGACAAGGGGCGCCGCCTGCTGTGGCCGATCAAGCAGAAATACGGCAACGCCATCTCCTGGGCCGACCTGTTCGTGCTGTGCGGCAACGTGGCCATGGAAACCATGGGGTTCAAGACCTTCGGTTTCGGCGGCGGCCGCCCCGACATCTGGGCGCCCGAAGAAGACATCTACTGGGGTTCCGAGACCGAGTGGCTGGCCACCAGCGACAAGCCCAACAGCCGCTACAGCGGCGACCGCGTGCTGGAGAACCCGCTGGCCGCCGTGCAGATGGGCCTGATCTATGTGAACCCGCAAGGCCCGGACGGCAACCCAGACCCGGTGCTCTCCGGCAAGGACGTGCGTGAAACCTTTGCCCGCATGGCCATGAACGACTACGAGACCGTGGCGCTGGTGGCCGGTGGCCACACCTTCGGCAAGATGCACGGTGCCGGTGATCCGTCGCTGGTGGGTCCCGAGCCCGAAGGCGCACCGATCGAGGAAATGGGCTTTGGCTGGATCAACAAGCACGGCACCGGCAAGGGGGGAGACACCACCACCAGCGGTTTCGAGGGTGCCTGGAAACCCAACCCCACCACCTGGGACATGGGTTACTTCAAGGTGCTGTTCAAGTACGACTGGGAGCAGGTCAAGAGCCCGGCCGGTGCCATCCAGTGGCGCGCCAAGAACGTGGAGCCCGAGGACATGATTCCCGATGCCCACGACCCCAGCAAGAAGCATCCGCCGCACATGACCACGGCCGACCTGTCGCTGCGTTTCGATCCGGCCTATGAAAAGATCTCGCGCCACTTCGCCGCGAACCCGGACGAGTTCGCCGACGCCTACGCCCGCGCCTGGTTCAAGCTGACCCACCGCGACATGGGACCGAAGGTGCTGTACCTCGGCCCCGAGGTGCCGGCCGAAGACCTGATCTGGCAGGATCCGATCCCCGCCGCCAACCACCCGCTGATCGACGCGAAAGACGTGGCCGCGCTCAAGACGCAGGTGCTGGCCTCCGGCCTGTCGGTGTCCGAGCTGGTGTCCACCGCCTGGGCTTCCGCCTCCACCTTCCGCGGCAGTGACAAGCGCGGTGGTGCGAACGGTGCCCGCGTGCGCCTGGCACCGCAGAAGGACTGGGAAGCCAACCAGCCCGACCAGTTGGGCAAGGTGCTGGGCGTGCTCGAAGGCATCCAGAAAACCTTCAACGCCAGCGCCAGCGGTGGCAAAAAGGTGTCCCTGGCCGACCTGATCGTGCTGGCCGGTGACGCCGGGGTGGAGGCCGCTGCCAAGGCCGCCGGCCACAACCTGGAGATTCCTTTCTCCCCGGGCCGCACCGACGCTTCGCAGGAGCAGACCGATGTCGATTCCTTCGATGTGCTGGAGCCGGTGGCCGATGGCTTCCGCAACTACCGCAAGAAGGCTTACAGCGTCACGCCCGAGCACATGCTGCTCGACAAGGCGCAGCTGCTGGGCCTGAGCGCACCGGAAATGACGGTGCTGGTCGGCGGCCTGCGGGTGCTGGGCGCCAACCACGGCGGCTCCAGGCACGGCGTGTTCACCCAGAAGGTGGGTCAGCTCACCAACGACTTCTTCGTGAACCTGGTCGACATGTCCACCCAGTGGAAGCCCACCGGCGACAACGCCTACGAGGGCCGCGACCGCAAGACCGGTGCCGTGAAGTGGACCGCCACCCGCGTGGACCTGGCCTTCGGCTCCAACTCGCAGCTGCGCGCCCTGGCCGAGGTGTACGCGCAGAACGACAACAAGGCCAAGTTCGTCAAGGACTTCGCGGCGGCCTGGAGCAAGGTGATGAACGCCGACCGCTTCGACCTGAAGAAGTGAATCGGCTGAACCGGGCTTGAACCTCTGCCGCGCGCGGAGGTCCCACAGCACGAAGGCGCCTCCTGCTCCAGCAGCAGGTAGGTGTTGTAGGCGTTCATGCGGTTGGCAAACGGGAACATGGGCACGCGCTCGAACGCGCTCCAGTCGGTGCTGGCATAGGCCTCCTCGAACGGCACGAAGTCGTCCACCGCCCGGCCCATGCTGCTGCGCAGGTGCTGCAGGTAGTTGCGCGTCATGCTGCTGCGCAGGTGCTGCAGGTAGTTGCGCGTCATGCCGATGTCCTTGGCCGGGTCGGTGGACGCGGCGCCGTGCCCTGGCACCACCACCGCCGCATGGCGCGCCAGCACGCGGTCCAGCGAGCGGATCCACTGGCTGCTGTCGGCCGCGCCCACGAAGGGCAGGCGGCCGTTGAAGAACAGGTCGCCGGCGAACAGCAGCTGCTCCGACGGCACGTACACCGTCAGGTCTTCCGGCGTGTGCGACGGCCCCACCGGTTCGATCTCGAACACCACACCGCCCACCCGGAAGCTGGTGGGCCCGTCCACCCAGAGGTCGGCCTCCACGATGCGGGTCTGCGCGTCCACCCAGGGCGCCAGTTCGGTGCGCGAGGCCTCCAGCCGCAGCCGCGCGGTGTCGGACTGGATGTACTGCCGCGCCGCGCCGTGTGCCACGATCTGCGCGCCCAACGCCTTGAAGTGCTGCAGACCGTAGATGTGGTCCGCGTGGTAGTGCGTGACCACCACGTGCGTGATGGGCAACGGCGTG
>JALORL010000033.1 GCA_025458915.1 Hydrogenophaga sp. | reverse complement strand
CCGCCTTCGTTGATGGCCACCGTGGCCTGCGCCCGCACCGCCGGCTTGGCGTGGTAGGCCACCGAAAGGCCAGCCACACCCATCATGGCCAGATCGTTGGCCCCATCGCCCATGGCGATGCATTGCGAAGGCTCGATGCCCAGAAGCGAAGCCACTTCCAGCACCGTGCGGCGCTTCTCGGCGCCGTCGCAGATGTCGCCCCAGGCCTGGTCCACCATGCGGCCGGTAAGCTGCCCGCAGTTGGGCCCACTTTCCACTTCCAGCACGTTGGCGCGCGTGAAGTCGATACCCAGCACCTGCTTCACCCGGTCGCTGAAGAAGGTGAAGCCGCCCGACACCAGCAGCACCTTCAGGCCGGCGGCTTTGCAGGCGCGGATGAGTTCCGCCGCGCCCGGGTTGATGCGCAGCCGTTCGGTGTACACGCGCTCCATGTCGGCGACCGTGACGCCGCGCAGCAGCGCCACGCGCCGGCGCAGGCTGTCCTTGTAGTCGCTGATTTCGCCGCGCATGGCCGCTTCGGTGATGGCGGCCACCTCGGCCTTCTTGCCCACCGCGTCGGCGATCTCGTCCACACACTCGATGCTGATGAGCGTGGAGTCCATGTCGAAGGCGATCAGCTTGAAATCGCTGAGCTTCAGGGGCGGGGTGAACCCCTGAATGGTCAGGCCGGGGGCGAATTCGATGGGAGCGTTGGCGGAGGAGGTCATGCAGGTTCAGTGTGTTTCAAAGGTTGGCCAAGCGACCGCAGCACATCGCGCACCATCTGCACGCGGTCCTTCACTTCGGGCAGGTTGCGCTCGATGCGCAGCTTCTCGTTGCCGGCCAGCTTGATGTGTCGGTTCTTCTGGATGAGTTCGATGATGCGCATCGGCTCGATCGGCGGGTTGGGCCGGAAGGTGATGTTCGTCACCCCGGGCGCTGCGTCCACCTTCACCACGCCGTAGGGAGCGCTGAGGCAGCGCAGGCGGTGTACGTCGATCAGCGTCTGCGCCTGTGGCGGCAGCTTGCCAAAGCGGTCGACAATCTCTTCGAGCAGGGCGTCAATCTGCTCGGTGGTCTTGGCAGTGGCCAGCTTCTTGTAGAAGCTCAGGCGCAGGTGCACGTCGCCGCAGTAGTCGTTCGGCAGCAGCGCGGGCGCGTGCAGGTTGATGTCGGTGGTGACGGACAGCGGTGACAGCAGGTCGGGTTCGCGTCCGGCCTTGAGCGAGCGCACCGCTTCGCTCAGCATCTCGTTGTAGAGCTGGAAGCCCACCTCCAGCATGTTGCCGCTCTGGTTTTCGCCGAGCACCTCGCCGGCGCCGCGGATCTCCAGGTCGTGCATGGCGAGGTAGAAGCCGCTACCGAGTTCTTCCATTTGCTGGATGGCGTCGAGTCGCTGGGCGGCCTGCTTGGTCAGTCCCTCGATTTCGGGCACCAGCAGGTAGGCGTAGGCCTGGTGGTGGCTGCGGCCCACACGCCCGCGCAACTGGTGCAACTGCGCCAGACCGAACTTGTCGGCCCGGCTCATGACGATGGTGTTGGCCGTGGGAACGTCAATGCCGGTCTCGATGATGGTGGAGCACAGCAGCAGGTTGTAGCGCTGGGCCACAAAATCGCGCATCACGCGCTCCAGCTCACGCTCGGGCATCTGGCCGTGGGCGATGGCAATGCGGGCTTCGGGCAGGATTTCTTCCAGCTTCTGCTTGCGGTTCTCGATGGTCTCCACCTCGTTGTGCAGGAAGTACACCTGTCCACCGCGCTTGAGCTCGCGCAACACGGCTTCGCGGATCACGCCGTTGCCTTCGTTGCGCACGAAGGTCTTGATGGCCAGGCGGCGCTGCGGCGCGGTGGCGATCACGCTCAGGTCGCGCAGTCCCTCGAGGGCCATGCCCAGCGTGCGCGGAATCGGCGTGGCGGTCAGAGTTAGCACGTCCACCTCGGCGCGCATGGCCTTCATGGCTTCCTTGTGGCGAACGCCGAAGCGGTGTTCCTCGTCGATGATGAGCAGGCCCAGGTCCTTGAACTTCACCGATTCGCTGAGCAGCTTGTGCGTGCCCACCACGATGTCCACACTGCCATCGGCGAGCCCTTTGGCGGCGGCGGTGATTTCCTTCTGCGAGCGGAAGCGGCTCATTTCGGCAATCTTCACCGGCCACTTGGCGAACCGGTCCACCAGCGTCTGGTAGTGCTGTTCGGCCAGCAGGGTGGTGGGCGCCAGGAAGGCCACCTGCCGCCCGCCGGTGACCGCCACGAAGGCTGCGCGCAGGGCCACTTCGGTCTTGCCGAATCCCACGTCGCCACACACCAGCCGGTCCATGGGGCGCGGGCTGATCATGTCCTGGATGACCGCGTGAATGGCAGCGCGCTGGTCGGCGGTTTCCTCGAAACCGAAGTCGGTGGCGAAAGTTTCGTAGTCCTGCGCAGAGTACCGAAAGGCGTGGCCTACGCGCGCGGCTCGGCGCGCATAGATGTTCAGCAGTTCGGCCGCGGCGTCGCGCACCTGCTCCGCGGCCTTGCGTTTGGCCTTCTCCCACTGGCCGCTGCCCAGGCGGTGCAGGGGGGCTTCGTCTGCGCTGACGCCGGTGTAGCGGCCAATCAGCTGCAGCTGGCTCACCGGCACGTACAGCACGGCCTTGTCGGCGTATTCCAGGTGCAGGAACTCCATCAGCGCCGGGCTGCCGTCGGGGTTCCTGTCGCCCATGTCCATGTTGACCAGGCCCCGGTAGCGCCCAATGCCGTGCGCGTTGTGCACCACCGGGTCGCCCACATTGAGTTCGCTCAGGTCCTTGATGAGCGCATCGACATCGCTGACCTGTTCCTGCTTCTTGCGCCTGCGCGTGGTGGGGCCGGCGGCGAACAGCTCGGTTTCCGTCACGAAGTCGATGCCGCCTTCCGGCCAGGCAAAGCCCACCGTGAGCGCCGCGGTGGCCATGCCCACCTTTTCATCGTCGGCCTGGAAGGCCTGCAGCGTGTCGAACACCGGCGGGTTCAGCCCGCTGGCGCGCAGGAAGTCCAGCAGACTTTCCCGTCTGCCCTCGCTCTCGGCCAGTAGCAGCACGCGGTGGGGCGTGGTGCGCACATGCGCCTGCAGCCGTGCCAGCGGGTCTTCAGCGCCCCGCACCACCGAGAGGTCGCCCAGCTTCTGCGCGTGGGCGTTGTCGGCAATGTCTGCCACTTCAGACCGCAGCGCCAGTTGGGCGTGGTTGTTGGCCCGGGCGTAGAACTGTTCGGAACTCAGGAACAGGGCTTCCGGTGGCAGGGCAGGGCGCTCGGGGTCCGTGCGCACGATGCGGTACCGGTCCTGCGTGTCCTTCCAGAAGCGCTGGAACGCGGCTTCCAGGTCGCCGTGCAGCACCACCGTGGCGCTTTCGCCCAGGTAGTCGAACACCGAGGCGGTTTCTTCGAAGAACAGTGGCAGGTAGTACTCGATGCCGGCGGTGGCCACGCCGTTGCCCATGTCCTTGTAAATGCGACTCTTGGTCGGGTCGCCTTCCAGCAGTTCGCGCCAGCGGCTGCGGAAGCGTGCACGCGCCGCGTCGTCCATGGGAAATTCGCGTCCCGGCAGCAGCCGCACCTCGGGCACCGGGTACAGGCTGCGCTGGCTGTCCGGGTCGAAGGTGCGGATGCTGTCGATCTCGTCGTCGAACAGGTCCACCCGGTACGGCACCAGGCTGCCCATGGGGAACAGGTCGATCAGGCCGCCGCGCACCGCGTACTCGCCCGGACTCACCACCTGGGTCACGTGCTGATAGCCGGCCAGGGTGAGCTGGGCCTTGAGCTGGCCCTCGTCGAGCTTCTGCCGCACCTTGAAGTGGAAGGTGTAGCCCGCCAGGAAGGAGGGTGGCGCCAGGCGGTACAAGGCGGTGGTGGCGGGAACCAGCACCACATCTGCCCCCGCGTCCTGGGTTCGGGCATTGGCCCGGTTGTGGATGCGCCAGAGCGTGGCCAGGCGCTCGGAAATCAGATCCTGGTGGGGCGAAAACGCATCGTAGGGCAGGGTTTCCCAGTCGGGGAACAGGGCGATGCGCAGCTCCGGGGCAAAGAACGCCATCTCATCGATCAGGCGCTGCGCGTCGGTGGCGTCTGCCGTGACGATCGCCGTCGCCCGTCCCGCTTCCAGTTCCCGCAGGGCCAGCCGTGCCAGCAGCAAGGCGTCTGCCGAGCCGGCCGGGCGCGGCAGGGTGAATCGTTTGCCGGGATGGAGTTTGGGCGGTTGCATGGGGCTGGGGTGGTGCGGACGGGGCGGACAAGACAAACACCCCCGGTCCGGCTGGGCAGGGGGTGAAGCCTGGATTTTAGAATGCACCCAACCATGACCCAACGCGCTGCTCCCAGAGACCCCGCTCCATCCGTGCGCTGCCACCTGATCGTGCCTTGCGCCGGCACGGGTTCCCGGGCAGGCTCTGCAGGCCCCAAGCAGTATCAGCCCCTGGCGGGCCAACCCATGGTGCTTCACACGCTGGCGGCCTTTGAGAACGCCCCGGCCATACACACCCGGCTGCTGGTGGTCTCTCCTGATGATCCCGCGTCGCTGACCGTTCCCGCTGGTGTGACGGTCGTGCCGTGTGGTGGTGCCAGCCGCGCCCACACCGTATTCAACGGCCTGCAGTGGCTGTTGGCACAGGGCATGGACCCGTTCGACTGGGTACTGGTGCACGATGCCGCGCGCTGTCTGCTCACGCCCGGGCAAATCGCTGCACTCATCGCCGCATGCGAGGGCGATCCAGTTGGCGGCTTGTTGGCCCTGCCGCTGCCCGACACCCTCAAGGCCAGCTGCGCTGGCCGGGTCGCCGCCACGGTGGAGCGTTCCGACAAGTGGCTTGCCCAGACGCCCCAGATGTTTCGCCTCGGCGCCCTGCACACAGCGATGCTGCCGCACCTGGATCACCAGTTCGATGGCCTTACCGATGAGGCCAGTGCCATGGAGCGTGCTGGCCACCAGCCGTTGCTGGTTGCGGGCAGCGCGCAGAACTTCAAAGTCACCTACCCCGAAGACTTCACCCTTGCCGAAGCCATCCTGAGGAGCCGTCCATGAGCCCATCCCTGCCCGCGTGGCGCATCGGCGAGGGCTGGGACGTCCATGCGCTCGTGCCCGGTCGGCCGCTCATCATTGGTGGCGTCCACATTCCCCATTCCATGGGTCTTCTCGGCCATTCCGACGCCGACGTTCTGCTGCACGCACTCACCGATGCCTTGCTCGGCGCAGCGGGGCTGGGCGACATCGGGCGCCATTTTCCCGACACCGACGAGCGCTTCAAGGGGGCCGATTCGACGGTGCTGCTGGCCGAAGCAGTGCGCCGTGTTCGCGCACAGGGATTCGAGATCGCCAATGTGGACAGCACCGTGATCGCGCAGGCGCCCAGGCTCGCTCCCCACATCGAAGCCATGCGCGAGCGCGTCGCACAGGTCCTCGGCATCCCCGGGGCCCAAGTCAACGTGAAGGCCAAGACCGCCGAGAAGCTCGGGCCCGTGGGGCAGGGCCTCTCGATTGAAGCCAGGGCCGTTGCCCTGGTTTACTTCGCCGGCTGAGCGGAGGCCCGGGGCAGCTTGATGTGTGCTGCCAGCCCACCCGTGCTGCTGTTGGCCAGCGCGAAGCGGCCCCCCATCCGGTTGATGGCCCGTTCCACGATGGACAAGCCCAGTCCGGTGCCGGTGGCTGCCGATCGGGAGGCATCCCCCCGGAAGAATGGCTGGGTCAACTGCTCCAGCATGTCGGCACTCACGCCCATGCCGTGGTCACGCAGTTTCACCAGCACCGCATCGTCTTTGGTTTTCGCAGCAATCTCTACCGTCGCGATCCCGGTCTTCGGGTCACGGCCGTAGCGCTGGGCGTTTTCCAGAAGGTTGGAGAACACCCGCTGCAGCTCCACGGCATCGCCCATCACCAGCGTGTCGGCTGGAATGCTGGTGACCACCTGCGTCGTTGGGTCATGGCTCAGCGCATACACCGCCGAGTCAATCACCTGGTTGAGATTCACGCGCTCCGGAACGAGGTTGTCCGGGCGCGCGTAGTCCAGGAACTTGTCGATGATGGCGTTCACCTGCTCGATGTCGGCCGCCATGTGCTCCCGGGCCTGGGTGTCTTCCACGCTCATTTCGGTCTCGAGCCGCAGCCGGGCCAGCGGTGTACGAAGGTCGTGCGAAATCCCCGCCAGCATCAAAGCGCGGTCCTGTTCGATCTTGCTCAGGCGCTGAGCCATCCGGTTGAAGCCGATGTTCACCTCCCGGATCTCGCTGGTGGCTACCGCCTCGCTTAGCTGACTGGACTGGAAGTCGCCCTCCCGCAATCGGCTGGCGGCAAACGACAGCTGCTTCAGCGGCCGGTTGATCAGACCGGCAATCAGTGCCGCTCCGGTGAGCGAAAGCACCGCCGCTGTGGCCAGCCAGATCAGCCAGGTGGTGCCCGCCACCAGGCCGATGCGCGAGGGATCGGTCATCAGCCAGTAGGGGTCTTCCTCAATCGTGAAGCCGATCCAGAGGCCGGGAGTACCGTTCACCTCCCGGGCCACGATGGTGTCGCTGCCCAACTGTGCGCTCAGGCGCTCGCTCACCCGGCGACTGAGCGAGTCGGTGTTGTACAGGCGGTAGGTGTCCGTAGGCTCCCGGGGCGCGATCCGCACGCGCTCTTCATCGGCGAGGGTCTTCACCAAGGACACCCGCGCGATCGAATCCGAGTGCACCAGAGCCGCCCGGGTAAGGTTGACCAGCGAAGCCAGTTGCTGGGCACTCTGCAGGGCCCTGGGCTCGAATTCCAGCGCACGAAAGGTCTGCAGCCAGGCAATGATGCAGCCGAGCAGCAGAACGGCCAGGAGAATGAAGGTGCGCCAGAACAGGCTGAATTCCCTGGGTGGGCGGCCTTCCAAAGGGGCGGATGCCGTTTCCAGGGATGCAGGTTGCGTCTCGAACGGGACGCGAGACTCGTCGGACATCAGGAAGCGCCGTCCGGCACGAACACATAGCCCACCCCCCACACCGTTTGCAGATAGCGCGGCGATGCAGCGTCTTCCTCGATCAGCTTGCGCAGGCGCGACACCTGAACATCCAGGCTTCGATCGAAGGGCTCGAATTCACGCCCACGGGCCAGTTGGGCAAGCTTTTCGCGCGACAGCGGCTGGCGTGGGTGGCGGACCAGCGCCTTGAGCATGGCGAATTCGCCCGTCGTCAACGGCAGGTCGGCGCCATCCTTGCGCAAGGTGCGCAGGCTGAGGTCGAATTCGAAGGGACCGAATTTCACCACCTCCAGGTCTTGCGACGGCGCACCGGGCACCTCGGTGGGCGGGCGGCGGCGCAGCACGGCGTGAATGCGCGCCAGGAGTTCGCGCGGGTTGAACGGCTTGCCCAGATAGTCGTCGGCGCCCACCTCCAGGCCAACAATCCGGTCCACATCCTCGCTTTTGGCGGTGAGCATGATGATGGGAGTGCGGTCGCCGTTGGCCCGCAGCCGGCGGCAGATCGAAAGACCATCTTCGCCGGGCATCATCAGATCGAGCACGATGATGTCGACCGAGTCGCGTTGCAGCACGCGGTTCAGGGCTTTGCCGTCCTCCGCGAGCATCACTTCAAAGCCCTCCTGCATCAGGTAGCGGCGCAGCAGGTCCCTGATGCGGACGTCGTCGTCAACGATCAGGACCTTGTTGGGTCGGGTGTTGGTTTGTGGCATCGGTACAACTTCCTTGAAATGTAACAAACGCGATTGTGGCAGCGCCAAGTGCTTGTCAGAGCAGGATTTTTATTTTCCTGACAGGCTGTTACAGATGTTGCCTCAGACCTCGTTTGCGCCTTCGGGTGGCAGTCAGACAATGCCTACATCCATGCATTCAGGAACCCCCATGAAGAGCTTCGTCCCGCGAAGCGTTTGCCTATGCCTGCTGCTGCCCACGCTTGCAAGCGCAACAGACCCGCAAACTGCTGCACCCGATCCTGCCGCGCAGGCCATGATCGTCCTGCCGGTGAATACTCCGGATTCGGAGGCGCGCGAATTGCCTCGCCTGCGCGATTCGTTGCGCCAGCCCTACGCTGACGACCTGGAGCCGAACAAGCCCTACAGGTTGTCTGCGCAGGAGCGGCACCGTTTGCGTGAACAGTTGCGTGGCGGTGCTGGCACCGCCTCCGGTTTCGTTCAATCCCAGAAATGATGTATGGCTGAGCCCCACCGAATTCCAGCAGCACCGGCAGAAAGATCCAGCATGGCGATCCCCAGATGGGTCGCCATTTTTTCGGCATTCGCCATGTCTGGCGCAATGGCCCAGACTGTCCTGAACCCTCCACCTGCCAACGTGGTGAACCTGTCTGCCACGGGCGAGATGAGCGTTCCGCAGGATCTGCTCACGCTCAGTCTCCGAGCCACCCGCGAAGGCGACTCCGCCGCATGGGTCCAGAAGGAGCTGAAGGCAGCGCTCGACAAGGCGCTGTCGTTCGCCAAGGCGGCAGAAAAACCGGAACTCATGGAGGTGCGCACCGAACAGTTCAGCCTGTATCCCCGCTACGGCAAGGAAGGGCGCATTGCCGGGTGGCAGGGCAGTGCGGAGTTGCTGCTGGAGGGCCGTGACTTTGCGCTGGTCAGCTCCACCGCCGGCGGCATGACCTCCATGTCCATGGCCAGCGCCAGCTTCAGCCTCTCGCGACAGGCACGCCAGCGACTGGAGAAGGAGGTGCAGGCCATGGCCATCGAGCGGTTCCAGGAGCGCGCCCGGGAAATGGCCAAGGGATTCGGATTTGCCGGCTACACCCTGCGGGAAATATCGGTCAGTGCGGCCGACAACGCTGCAGTCCCGTTCATCCCCCGCGCCATGGCCATGGAGGCCAAGATGTCGTCAGATGCACCGATTCCCGTGGCCGAAGGCAAGACCCTGATTCAGGTGAACGTCACCGGATCGATCCAGCTGAGATAGCGCTGCGCTTCACTGTGCGGCCCAGCCACCGTCCATGTTCCAGGCGACGCCGCGCACATTGTTGCCGGCCGGAGAACAAAAGAAGACCGCCAGCGCGCCCAGTTCCTCGGGCGTTGTGAACTGCATGGAGGGTTCTTTCTCGCCCAAGAGTTTCTGGGTGGCAGCCTCGTTGCTGATGCCGAGAGCGGCAGCCTTTGCATCCACCTGCTTCTGCACCAGGGGAGTCAGCACCCAGCCAGGGCAGATGGCGTTGCAGGTGACTCCGGTGGTCGCTGTCTCCAGCGCAGTGACCTTGGTCAGCCCCACCACGCCGTGTTTGGCGGCCACATAGGCCGACTTTTCTGCCGAACCCACCAGCCCGTGCACCGAGGCGACGTTGATGATTCTGCCCCAGTTGGCTTTCCGCATGGCAGGCAACGCCAGGCGCGTGGTGTGGAAAGCGCTGGAGAGGTTGATGGCAATGACTGCGTCCCAGCGCTCAACCGGGAAGTCCTCAACCCGCGCCACGTGCTGGATGCCGGCGTTGTTGACCAGGATGTCCACACCACCGAATCGCTGGGCAGCAAAGGCCATCATGGCCTCAATCTCGTCCGGCTTGCTCATGTCCGCACCGTGGTAGTCCACTTCCACTCCGAGCGCCGAAATCTCCGACTTCGGACCATCCGCGTCGCCAAATCCGTTCAGAACAATGTGGGCTCCTTGCTGGGCCAGTGCCTTGGCAATTCCCAGGCCAATGCCGCTGGTGGACCCGGTGACCAGAGCGGTTTTGTTCTTCAGCATGTGAGCACTCCACTTCCATTACGATTGATTGAACGACCAATGGAAGATTATCGTGGACTCCCAATCACCCCCGCAGGCACTTCAGGAGCCTGAACTCCGGTGGCTCACCGTGGGTGGACCTGCCGCTGCGCATGGCGGCGCTCGTCGATTGGCCTACTGGGATTGGGCCTGTTCGGAACAATCGTCTCCCCATGTCGTGATCTGTGTGCATGGGTTGTCTCGCCAGGGTCGGGATTTCGACAGCCTGGCGCGGCATCTGAGTGCATTTGCCCGTGTAGTGGCTGTGGATGTGGCCGGTCGGGGCCACAGCGACTGGCTCGCCGATCCGATGCAATACCAGGTCGCCACCTATGTGGCCGATCTGACTGCACTGGTGCATTCCATTCGCGGTGCCCGGGCCGATTCCCGCATCGACTGGGTGGGAACCAGCATGGGTGGCCTGGTCGGCATGGCACTGGCGGCTCAACCGGCGGTTGGGTTGTGCCGGCTCGTGCTCAACGATGTGGGTCCGGTGATCCAGTGGTCCGCGCTGCAACGCATCGCAAGCTATCTGGGCCAGGATCCGGTTTTCCCTACCCGCGCTGACGCGTACCGCTATCTGGCGTCCGTTTCTGCGGGATTTGGCGTCCACACGGCGCAGGCGTGGGCCGCTCTGAGCCAGCACATGCTGCGGGAGCGGCCGGGAGGCTTCGGCCTCCATTACGACCCTGCCATCGCGCAACCGCTGCGTGCCATGCTGGGTTCGGACAACCCGTCCGCCGTGCAAGACCTGATTCGCGGCAGCAATGCGCACCTCTGGCAACTGTACGAGGCGATCGCCTGTCCCACCCTGCTGCTGCGCGGAGCCGAGTCCGATCTGCTGAACGAGGAGACTGCCCTGGCCATGACGGAGCGTGGGCCCAGGGCGCGCCTGGTGCAATTCCAGGGGGTTGGGCATGCCCCCACGCTGGTGGCGTCCGACCAGGTGGCAGCTGTGTGTGGGTTCCTTCGGGCACCTGCCGCCGAACCGGCGGAGTGACATGAAACGTTCGAATGTTCAACAGGGCTCCGACCAGGATCTGGGTGACGAGAGCGCCGGCGGTGCTGTCGAGACATCGGCCATCGTTGCGGCTACGTCCGCGAGTCTTCCCCACCAGACCAATGCGCTGGCGCGTGCCCGCGCGTTTGCAGAACCCTTGCTGGCCTGTGAACAGCTCGACACCGGGGAAAACACCTTCTCCCATGCCGACGCGGTGGCAACGATCCTGCGCGATATCGGAGGTTCTGAAGCGATGCAGGCTGCGGCGTACCTGGTGTATGCCTGCCAGCATCTGAACCGCCCGCACGATGTCATCGCCAAGGCGTTCGGGGAACCCTTTGCCGCCCTCGCCATTGAAACCACCAAACTGGTCCAACTGCAGCGGCAGGCCCGGCTCAAGGCGGCCGCAGCGCAGGCCAAAAAGGACGAGGAGCGGGCCACCGCCCAGGAGCTGGCGCTGCCCCTGGCGTCTCCCAACAAGGTGCCCGTCAAGGAACTCGCTGCCAGTCAGACGGAAAACGTGCGCAAGATGCTGCTGGCCTTCTCGCGCGACCTGCGCGTGGTCATGCTGCGCCTGACCTCGCGTCTGCAGACCCTGCGCTACTTTGCCCAGAGCCGGGGGAATCCCGGCGAGGTGCTGGCAAGCGAGTCCCTGCATGTGTTCGCCCCCCTGGCCAATCGCTTGGGCATTTGGCAGATCAAGTGGGAGATGGAGGACCTCGCATTCCGTTTCCTGGAGCCCCACACCTACAAGCAGGTCGCACAGCTGCTGGACGAGAAACGGGCAGAACGCGAAGAACATGTTGAACAGGTGCGGCTGAAACTCGAGTCGGACCTGCAACGTCTGGGCATTCAAGCTTCCGTTCAGGGGCGTCCCAAACACATCTACAGCATCGTTCGAAAGATGCGCGGCAAGTCGCTTGACTTCGATCAGGTCTTCGACATCCGAGCCCTGCGCGTCGTGGTGCCCGACAAGGACGACTGCTATTCGGTGCTGGCGCTGGTGCACGCGCAGTTCTCGCCACTGCCCGAGGAATTCGACGACTACATCGCAAAACCCAAACCCAACGGCTACCAGTCGCTACACACCGTGGTTCGGGACGCGCAGGGCAGGGCCTTTGAAATCCAGATCCGGACCCAGGCCATGCACGACCATGCAGAGCATGGCGTGGCAGCCCATTGGGCGTACAAGGAAGCCGGTACCAAAGGCTATGCGGGCGTATCGGCCACATCCGAATACGACGCCAAGATTGCGGTTCTGCGCCAGCTGCTGGCCTGGGAGCGCGACCTCAGCGGTGCAGCTCAGGGGTTGTTCGACGACCGCATCTATGTGCTCACGCCGGACGCTGCCATCGTCGAGCTACCCCAGGGTGCAACACCCCTGGACTTTGCTTACAGCGTGCATACCGATCTGGGGCACCGGTGTCGCGGTGCGCGTGTGGATGGCAGCATGGTCACGCTCAACACGCCCCTGCAGAACGGTCAGACGGTAGAGATCACCGCCGCGAAAGAAGGAGGGCCGTCCCGAGACTGGCTGAATGCAGACCTGGGCTACCTGGTCAGCCACCGTGCGAAAAGCAAGGTGCGCGCTTGGTTCAATGCTCAGGCCCTCCAGGAAACCATGGCGCGCGGGCGCGAACTGGTGGAAAAGCTGCTGCAGCGCGAGGGCAAGACGGCGTTCAAGCTGGACGATCTTGCGCTTGCGCTGGGTCTGTCATCGGCGGCCGAGCTGTTCGAGCTTGTGGGCAAGGACGAAATGTCCCTGCGCACCATTGAAACGCATCTGCGCCCGGCCGATCCTTCGCCAGCGACCGAACCACCGGTTTGGGTCAAAAAACCCCGCAAGCAGGGCGGCAGCGGCAACGGAGGCGTTCTGGTGGTCGGCGTCGACTCGCTGATGACGCAGCTGGCCAAGTGCTGCAAGCCAGCGCCCCCCGACGATATCGGTGGATTTGTCACGCGTGGCAAAGGCGTCAGCATTCACCGCAGCGACTGCAGCGACTTTGAACACCTCAGGCGCAAGAGTCCAGACCGTGTGATCGACGTGCAGTGGGGAGGAGGCAAAGGCACGGACGGCGGTGTGTACCCTGTCGACGTGGCCGTGGAAGCACTGGACCGGCAGGGGTTGTTGCGTGACATCTCCGATGTATTCGCCCGGGAGAAGATGAACGTCATTGGCGTACAGACGCAGTCGGTCAAGGGCATTGCCTGGATGACTTTCACCATCGAGATCAACGATGCGCGGCAGGTGTCCCGGGCGATGGCGGTGGTGGGTGATGTTGCTGGAGTTCGCGTCGTGCGGCGCAAATGATGTCTCAAAAGCGCGCATCAATTGGGCTATACTCCCCGCTTCGGATTTAAACGACAGGCGCGTAGCTCAGCTGGTTAGAGCACCACCTTGACATGGTGGGGGTCGTTGGTTCGAGTCCAATCGCGCCTACCAGATTACCCCCTTTCTCAAACGAGACTGGGGGTTTTTTGTTGGCCTGCTCAGACCAGAGCCATTCACCTGCGCACAGGGAAAACCCATGCGTCTCGATCCGCCATAGGTTTCTAGAATGGTCCCATTCCGTGCGCTGAATCACCGCTCGGCCCTCCTATCCAGAAAGTCCTGCAGTGCAAAAAACCAAGGCCGACCCCGGCAACGATCGCTCCAGCGGCGTGCGCATCATCAAAAAGTACCCCAACCGCCGCCTGTATGACACGGACACCTCGTCCTACATCACGCTGGCAGAGGTGAAATCCCTCGTCATGGACAACGAGCCGTTCGTTGTTCGCGATGCCAAGTCGAATGAAGATCTGACCCGCAGCATCCTCCTGCAGATCATCCTCGAGGAAGAGACGGCGGGCGTTCCCATCTTCACCGAACAGGTCCTGGCCAACATCATCAGGTTCTACGGCCACGCCATGCAGGACTTCATGGGCTCGTATCTTGAGAAAAACGTGCAGATCTTCATGGATCTGCAGCAGCGCATGTCCGAACAGTCCACGGGCATTACCCCTGAGGCCTGGAAGCAGTTCATGAATGTCCAGTCGCCCATGATGCAGGGCATGATGGGTACGTATCTGGAACAATCGCGCAATGCGTTCACGCAAATGCAGGAGCAGATGCAGAAAAACAGCGAACAGATGCTGGCGGCACTGGGCCTCAAGCGCTGACCTGTTCAGGTTCGGGCGTCCGTGTGGCCGGTCTGAGACAATCTCAGGATGTCTGAATCCCCTGCCGTTAATGGTGCCACTGCACCCAAAGTCGGTTTTGTCAGTCTGGGCTGCCCCAAGGCACTGACCGACTCCGAACTCATCCTCACCCAGCTCAGCGCTGAGGGTTACCAAACTTCGAAGACCTTCGCAGGTGCCGATCTGGTGATCGTCAACACGTGCGGTTTCATTGACGACGCAGTTCGGGAAAGCCTGGACACCATTGGCGAGGCACTGGCCGAGAACGGCAAGGTCATCGTCACCGGTTGTCTTGGTGCCCGGGAGAGTGAGGGCGGAGGCAATCTGGTGCGCCAGATGCACCCCAGCGTGCTGGCCGTCACCGGTCCGCATGCCACGCACGAAGTGATGGCGGCCGTCCATGAGCATCTGCCCAAACCGCACGACCCGTTCGTTGACCTCGTTCCAGCCCAGGGCATCAAGCTCACACCCAGGCATTACGCTTACCTGAAGATCAGCGAAGGTTGCAACCACCGCTGTACCTTCTGCATCATTCCCTCGATGCGGGGTGATCTGGTCAGCCGGCCCATTGGCGATGTGCTGGTGGAGGCACGCAAACTGCTGGAAGCGGGCGTGAAGGAGCTGCTTGTTGTCAGTCAGGACACATCGGCCTACGGGGTGGACATCCAGTACAGGACGGGCTTCTGGGACGGCAAGCCCGTCAAGACCCGCATGTTCGACCTTGTGCGCTCCCTGGGCGAACTGGCCAGGACTTACGGTGCCTGGGTGCGTCTGCACTATGTCTACCCGTATCCGCATGTGGACGACATCATTCCGCTGATGCAGGAGGGTCTGTGTCTTCCTTATCTTGATGTGCCTTTGCAGCACAGCCATCCGGATGTGCTGAAACGAATGAAGCGGCCTGCCAGTGGCGAGAAAAACCTTGAGCGCATTGCGCGCTGGCGTGAGCTGTGTCCCGACATCGTGGTGCGAAGCACCTTCATCGCAGGCTTCCCGGGAGAAACCGAGCAAGAATTTGAACACTTGCTCGAGTTCGTCAAAGAGGCCCGCATCGACCGCGCCGGATGCTTTGCGTATTCCCCGGTGCAAGGTGCGGCGGCCAACGCCCTGGCCCATCCCGTGCCCGACGTTTTGCGGGAGGAGCGTCGCGCCAGATTCATGGAGGTGGCGGAAGCCGTATCCGTGAAGAAGCTTCAAAAGCGGGTTGGCTCCACCATGCAGGTTCTGGTGGACTCTGCGCCAGGCCTTGGTAAGAAGGGGGCCGTGGGTCGCAGCTATGCGGATGCGCCGGAGATTGATGGCCAGGTGCGCCTGTTGCCGCCAGAAAAGATCAGCAAAACCTTGAAGGTCGGTGAGTTCACCAAGGCACGCATCGTTGCCGCGCAGGGCCACGATCTGTTGGCGGTACCCGTTTGATCAAGCCCGCACGTCTAACGCGGACGGGGTTGCGCTTTGCGGGTTCTGCCGCCCCCATCAGAGTGGGTGCATTTGTTGGGATTGGTGCCCAAGAGAGGACTCGAACCTCCACGCCTCTCGGCGCTAGTACCTGAAACTAGTGCGTCTACCAATTCCGCCACCTGGGCATCTCAGGAAAACCAAGAGTATAGCAGCAAAAGTGAACGAAAAAAACAGCCTGTTGGCAGAATTCGAAGGTGTCGTGTCCGGTCATCGCGACGGACATGGTTTTGTGGTCAGGGACGACGGGTTGGCAGACATCTACCTGCCACCGAACGAGATGCGTGCCGTGTTGCACAAGGACCGGGTGAAGGCCCGCATCGTCCGGCTGGACCGAAAGGGGCGACCTGAAGGCCGGGTGACCGAGATCGTTGAGAGGTCGGATGCTCCGATCATCGGTCGACTCCTGCAGGAGAGCGGCGTTTGGCTGGTCGCCCCCGAAGACAAGCGCTACGGTCAGGACGTGCTGGTTCCCAAGGGGGCGACCGGTTCCGCAAAGCCCGGGCAGGTGGTGGTGGTCGAGTTGACCGAACCGCCAGCCCTGTATGGTCAGCCCGTGGGCCGGGTCAAGGAAGTGCTGGGCGAGATCGACGACCCGGGCATGGAAATCGAAATAGCGGTACGCAAGTACGGTGTGCCGCATGTGTTTTCCGACCTGGCCATCGCGCAGGCCCGGACACTGCCAGACCATGTGCGTGCGGTGGACCACAAGCACCGGGTGGATTTGCGGGATGTACCGCTCGTCACGATCGATGGGGAAGATGCCCGCGACTTTGACGACGCGGTGTATTGCGAGCCCGCCAGGGTGGGTCGTAGCAAGGGCTGGAGACTTCTCGTGGCCATTGCCGACGTCAGCCACTACGTGCAGACGGGCTCGCCGATCGACATCGATGCCTACGACCGCGCCACCTCGGTGTACTTCCCTCGCAGGGTGATTCCCATGCTGCCGGAGAAGCTGTCCAACGGACTGTGCTCCCTCAACCCTGGCGTGGAGCGCCTGTGCATGGTGTGCGACATGTTGGTCAATGCCAAGGGCGAGGTCCACGCGTATCAGTTCTACCCAGCGGTGATGTTCAGCCACGCCCGGTTCACCTACACCGAGGTGGCGGCCATTCTGCAAAACACCCGGGGGCCTGAAGCAATACAGCGAAAGGCGCTGGTACCGTACCTGCTGAACCTTCACGATGTGTATCGTGCCCTCCTGCACGCAAGGAACGAGCGGGGTGCCGTGGATTTCGAGACCACGGAAACCCAGATCGTGTGCGATGAGGCGGGGCGCATCGAAAAAATCATCCCACGAACCCGCAACGATGCCCACAAGCTGATCGAAGAGGCCATGCTGGCCGCCAATGTCTGTTCAGCCGACTTCATCGGGCAGAGCAATCATGCGGGTCTGTTCCGGGTGCACGAAGGTCCAACTCCGGAAAAGCAGGAGATCCTGCGCAACTACCTCAAGGCCATGGGGGTTACCCAGACGATCAGCGAAGACCCGAAGCCCGCCGAATTCCAGCGCATCGCCAGTGCCACCAAGGATCGGCCCGAGGCTCAGCAGATCCACACCATGCTGCTGCGCTCCATGCAGCAGGCCATCTACACCCCGATCAACAGCGGTCACTTTGGTCTTGCCTTCGAGGCCTACACCCACTTCACGAGTCCCATCCGGCGTTACCCCGATCTGCTGGTGCACCGGGTCATCAAGGCCATTCTGAACAAGCAGCGCTATCAGCTGCCTGAGCTGCCCACCCCCGGAGAAGCCCACGCAAAACTCAGCAAGCGCTTGGCGAGCCGCGTCAAACCACCGGTTCCAGGTGCGCAGGTGCCTCGCAGGCCATCCGCGGACACCCTGGCCTGGCAAGCTGCCGGATTGCACTGCAGTGCCAACGAGCGTCGGGCCGATGAAGCCAGCCGGGATGTCGAGGCCTGGCTGAAGTGCAAGTACATGCGCGAACACCTCGGCGAAGAGTTCACGGGAGTTGTGTCCTCGGTGACCAGTTTCGGGCTGTTTGTCACCCTGGACGCCATGTATGTCGAGGGGTTGGTGCACATCACCGAGCTGGGGGGCGAGTATTTCCGTTTTGACGAGGCTCGGCAGGAGTTGCGTGGCGAACGCACCGGTATCCGTTATGCCCTGGGTTCGCGGGTGAATGTCCAGGTCAGCCGGGTGGACCTGGACGGTCGTCGCATCGATTTCCGTCTGGTGACGGAGGGGGATGATCTCGTGGTGCGCGCGCTGCGCGAGAAGGCCGGTGCGGCAGAAACAGGCGAGGCTACGGGTCGATCCATCCGGTCCAAGAAAAACCGCGAGGCCAAGGCCTCCCCTCAAGGCCCAGGCAGCGTCCATGCCACCGCTGGGGCAGCCGCTTCTCGCAAGTCCGGGTCGGCGAAAAAGCCGGATCGAGGTTCGGGAAGGGCTTCAGCCACCAAGCCACGCAAGAATCGGCGCTAGTTGCAGTCTTGTTCGACGACGTCACAACCCTGGTTGGCCGAGACCGACATTTCATTTTTTCCGCATGCAAATCCTTCTTTTTTTGCTGGACACCCTGTTTTTCTTCCTTGTCGCAGCGGGTCTGCTCCGGGCATGGATGAACCACCTGCGGATTCCCATGTGGGCCCAGCCTGGCCGGTTCGTCATGGCCATCACGGATTGGGTGGTGGCTCCCGTACGCCGCATCCTGCCCAAGGCGATGGCGCAGGGGCGGGTCGACTGGGGCAGTCTGATGGCGGTGTGTTTGCTCGCGTTGGCTTACGGAGGTATCTGGGTGTCGCTCGCGTTCGGCGTTGCTTCGACATCCGCCTCCGCAACCGCGATGATGCTCGCGGTGCCCGTGCTGGCGTTGAAAATGGTTCTGCGCACCTTGCTTCAGGGGTTGATGGTCCTGCTTCTGGTGTATGCGGTCCTGTCCTGGGTGCAGCCGCAGTCCCCCGTTCTGGCCACGCTTGACAAGTTGTGCGGTCCTCTGCTGCGACCGGTCCGGCGCATAGTTCCGACCGTCGGCGGGGTGGACCTGTCGGTACTGGTGCTGATCGTGATGCTGCAGGTGGGCCTGATGCTGCTGGCCCAGATTTAGCAGGCTAAAAGAGCGGCAGGATGGCTTGCGCCAAGCGACCTGCCGTCAAGGTGGGTGATTCATGAAGCAAGCCTTGGTCGGCGCACTTCTTTGGCCAACGGTCCGCCAGCATGCCGTGCTGGTATACGGCGTGGCAGACGGCAGCAACAGCGTCCTGCGCGCTGCGAATGGAAGGGGCCGACAGCGCAGCACCGAGCATGCCGGCCAGAACATCGCCTGTGCCAGCGGTGGCCAGTGCCGGTCCGCCCGATGCGTTGATTGAGGGGAGGTTGCCGGGCATGGCAATGACCGTGCCCGACCCTTTGAGTACAGCGATTGCTCCTGTTCGGTCTGCCAGAGTCTGGGCTGCCAGCAGCCGGTTGCTCATTACCTCGGACGTCGTGGTGTTCAGCAATCGGGCGGCCTCCAGAGGGTGTGGTGTCAAGACGGTGATCCATTTTTTTGGGGCCCGCCTTTGCAGGAGTTCCATGAAGCTGCCCTGGCGCGCAATGGCATTCAAGGCGTCCGCATCCAGCACCATGCGCGTGCATCTCTGCAAGAGCTCGGGCAGTACCGTCTCCATCGATTGACCTGCTCCGCACCCGCACACAACCACAGCGCGGTCCGGCAAGGTCGAGTGCAATACGGCGTTCATTTGCCGAAACATCAGTTCAGGTGCGATGGGGTCGAAGCGCACCGGATCTCCTGCTGGGGAACCCAGCAGGCACGCGTAGACCCGGCCGGCGCCTGCATGCAAGGCCGCTCGAGCAGCCAGCACCGCGGCCCCTGTCATGCCTTCGCCATGGAGCGCGATATCCTGCCCCCCCACCACCAGCACCTCTCCGAAGTGGCCCTTGTGGCTGGCCTGGGCCCGCCGGGACAGCGCCGCCGCAGCCGGCTCTGCATACAGCCACGCGGCAGGCCGTTGTTCTGAGGCGGCATCAAGCCCAAGCGCGTCGAGCCAGACCTCGCCGGCAAGATCTCTGCCAATTCCGGTAAACAATCCTGGCTTGAGTGTCAGGAACGTAATGGTGTGTCGGGG
>JALORL010000210.1 GCA_025458915.1 Hydrogenophaga sp. | reverse complement strand
TTCGCCTCGCTGTTCAACCCCGGCCGGGGCATTGCCGTACCGTGCGACGCGCATGGCGAAGTGCACATGGACGAACTGACCGAGCGCATGAAGAACGCCTACCTGGCTGCCCGTGCGCTGGTTGGCCGCGAATATGCCCACCCGGTTGTGCAGCCGGTGCGCTGAGGGCGCACGCTGACGCGTCAGTTCCGGGCAGGCGGCCCGATCAGGCCCATCGCCTCGAAGGTGGCAACCGTCTGCCGTGCGCCGTCGGCCTGCGCGTTCAGCAGGCGCCGTTGCGTGTCCAGCGCGCTGCGCTGGGCGTCCAGCACATCCCGAAACCCGGTGATGCCGTTGTCGTACAGCACCCGTGCCTGTTGCACGGCGGCGCCGGCGGTGCTGCTGGCCTGTTCCAGCGCCTGCATGCGCTGCCGTGCGCCGGCGGCGGCTACCAGGGCGTCTTCGGTTTGCTGCAGGGCCTGCAGCAGGCTCAGGCGGTACACCTCGGTGGCTTCGCGCAGCCGCGACTCGGCCACCTCCACCGCAGCGCGGCGCTGGCCGTTGTCGAACAGCGTGGCGTCGAGCACCGCAGCCAGGCTGGCTGAGACGATGTTCAGCACGCCGCCGCTGAGTGCGCTGGAGGTCAGCGTGATGGTGCCGGGCAGGCGAAGGCGTGGGTAGAGGTCGGCGCGGGCGACGCCCACCTCGGCTGCCGCCGCCACCAGTGCGTTTTCGGCGGCGCGCAGGTCGGGCCGCAGCCGCAAGAGGTCCAGCGGGCGCACCACCGGCTGCGCGCCGGAGAGTGCGGGCAGGGTCGGCGCAGCGCCGCCGGCCAGTGCGCCCGGGCGATCGCCAGCGAGCACCTGCAGGGCTGCGCTGGATTGCTGCACGCGCACGGCGGCCTCTGCGGCATCGGCCCGCAGGGTGGCGCTTTCGGTCTGGGCACGGTCCAGATCGAGCTTCGGCGACAGGCCTGCCTGCACCCGCACCTGCACCACACGCTGCACGTCATCCTGCAGCGCCAGGGCATCGGTCAGCAGGCGTTCGTCCAGAAGCGCCTCGCGCCAGGCCACATAGGCACGTGCCGTGAGCGCAGCGGTGGACAGGCGCGCGGCCTGTGCCAGGTCTTCGCTGCGCAGGGCTTCGGCCGCGGCCGAGCGCTCGGCCTGGCGCAGGCCACCCCAGAGGTCGGCGTCCCAGTCGAAGGTGATCGCGGCCGACGGATCGATGGCGCGGGTATCGGGGTTGCGGCGGCTGGTGCCTTCCACCGCCAGTTGCCCGCCCACCTGCAGGTTGCGCTGGCCGCCGGCGCGGCGCAGCAGGGCACGGGCTTGCACCGCGCGTTCGCGGGCAATGGCCACGTCGGGGCTTTGCTCCAGTGCGCGCTCCACCCAGCGGGCGAGTTCGGGGTCGTTGAAGCGATGCCACCATTGCAGGTCAGCGAGCTGCGCATCGGGCGCGTTCGGAGCGGCCGCACCGAAGCTGCTGCTGTCGTCCAGGCCCAGCCGCGGCGCTTCGGGGGTGGGGGGGGCGCTGGCACAGGCCACCAGGGCCATGCAGAGGGCCAGCAGGCTCAGTCGCCCAGGGGCGAAGAAAAGGCGCTGCGTCATACCGGCTCGCTCTGTTCGTTGGCCGCCGCCTGTTTCATCTCGCGCGCCAGCTGCTCGGCGCGGTTGGCGCGCGGCTTGGCAAAGCGCGCGATGCCCAGGTAGACCACCGGCGTGAGGAACAGGGTGAACACAGCCGCCAGCGACAGACCACCGAAGATCACCCAGCCAATGGCCGCGCGCGACTCGGCGCCCGGTCCGCTGCCCAGCACCAGCGGCAGGGCGCCCAGCACGGTGGAGGCCATGGTCATCATGATCGGGCGCAATCGGGTGGCAGCCGCTTCCTGGGCCGCCTGCAGCACGCTGCGGCCGGCATCGCGCAGCTGGTCGGCGAACTCCACCATCAGGATGCTGTTCTTGGCCATCACACCCACCAGCAGCAGCAGCCCGATCTGGCTGTAGATGTTGATGGAGGTGCCGCTGAGCGCCATGGCAAACACGGCAGCGGCCAGACCGAAGGGCACGCTGATCAGAACCACCGCCGCGCTGGTCACGCTCTCGAACTGTGCCACCAGCACCAGGAACACCACCAGCAGCGCGATGGCGAAGGTGATGGCCACGTCGCGCCCGGTCTGCTCCAGCGTGGCGGCGTCGCCGCGGAACAGCAGGCCCATGCCTGGTGGCAGTTCGGTGGCAGCCAGTGCACGCAGATCGGTCACCGCCTGCGCCAGCGGCACGCCTTCGGCGGTGACGGCGCTGAGCTGCACCGCGCGGCGCTGGCCCAGCCGCTCCAGCTCGGCCGGAATCGCGGTTTCCTCGAAGCGCACGAACTGCGACAGCGGCACCAGCCGGCTGCCCTCGGGGCCGGTGGCGCGCACGCTGAAGGCCAGCAGGTCCTGTGGGTCGGTGGCGCCTCGGGTGCTGGACTGCAGGATCACCGGCACGGTGCGGTCGTCCACGTTGAGTTCCGTGACCTCTGTGCCATCCACCAGCGCACGCAGCACCGTGTCCAGGCCCTGCACCGACACACCAAGCGCGGTCGCGCGTTCGCGGTCCACCTGCAGCGTGAGCTGGGGCTGGGAAGCGCTGTAGTCCACCCGAACATCGCGCAGCCCGGGCAGTCGGTCCTCGATGGCTGCAGCAAAGGCGTAGGCCGCATCGGCAATGCGCGCGTAGTCGTCGCCGGTGACGGCCATCTGCACGCTGCCGTCGCCACCGCCCACCCCCAGGCTGTTGCCGCCGCGGATGCGCACCCGCGCGCCGGGCAGGTCGTTGAGCAGGGCCTGCACGCGCGCCGTGAGTTCGGCCTGCGACACGCTGCGCTCGCTCCAGTCGGTCAACGGCGCCACGATTTCGGCCCGGTTGAAGTCCCAGCGGCCGGTGATGGTGAACAGGTTCTCCACCAGGCCTTCGTCCTGCAGTGGCTGCACCGCGGCCAGCGCGGCTTCAAGCTGGCGGTCGCTGTAGGCCAGGCCCACGCCGTCGGGGCCGTCGAACCGGATCACCAGCACCCCGCGGTCTTCGGTGGGCGTGAGCTCCTGGTTGAGTTGGGTGTAGGTTGCTGCGGCACCGCCGGCCAGCAGCAGGCATAGGGCCAGTACCCACCAGGCCCGCTGGAGCGCCACGGTCAGCCAGCGGTCGTACAGGGCAATGCCCCGGTTGCCCCAGGCCGTGAGGCGGCGCCACAGCGCGCCAGGCGGTTTCGCTTCGGGCAGGCGGGAGCTGATCATGGGGCCGAGCGAGAGCGCCACGAAGGAAGAAATGGCGACCGCAATCGCCATCACGAAACCGAACTCGGCAAACAGCCGCCCCGCAGCGGAAGGCAGGAAGGAGATCGGGACGAACACCGACACCAGCGTGGCGGTGGTGGCCACAATGGCAAAGAACACTTCGCGTGTGCCCAGCACGGCCGCTGCCCGGGGCAGCAGGCCTTCGCTGCGGCGGCGCTGGATGTTCTCCAGCACCACGATGGCGTCGTCCACCACCAGGCCGGTGGCCAGCAGCAAGGCCAGCAGGGTGAGCAGGTTGACCGAAAAACCCAGCAGCCAGATGGCGGCCAGCGTGCCGATCAGCGCCACCGGAATCGCCACCACCGGCACCAGCGTGGCCCGCCACTGGCCAATGAAGGCGCCCACCACCGCCACCACGATCAGCACGGCGAGGACCAGGCTGCCGATCGCCTCGCGGATGGCGCCACTGATGAACACCGCATCGTCGGACACCACCGTGATCTGCAGGTCCCCGTTGTCGCGGTTGATGCGCTCCACCACGGCGCGTACCCCCTCGGAAATGGCCACGCTGTTGGACTGCGCCTGCCGCACCACGCCCAGGCTGATGACGGACTCGCCGTTGAGGCGCACGTAGGAGCTGGCGTCGGCCGGGCCGTAGAACACGTCGGCCACGTCCTCCAGCGCCAGATCCCCGTGGATGCGCAGGGCGCGCAGCTGCGCCGGCGACGCCACCGAGGCATTGGCACGCACCAGCACTTCCTGGTTGGCCGATTCCAGGCTGCCCGCCGGCACGTCCACGCGCGCGCTGCGCAGCAGATCGGCCACGTCGTCCACCGACAGGTTGTACGAGGCCAGTCGCAGCGGGTCCACGCGCACCCGCATCACCCGCTGGCGGTTGCCGAACAGCGTGATGTCGGCCACGCCTTCGACCGACACCGGCAGCGTGCGGCTGGCCACGGCGAGCTGCATCACCGGCTCGGCGTCGGCGTCGGCCTTGACGATGGTGAGGTTCTCCACGCCTTCGGGCAGGCTGCCCTCCACCCGGGCCACGGCATCGCGCACGTCGTTGGCGGCGGTGACGAGGTCAACGTTCGGATTGAACTCGATGATGACGCGCAGGTTGCCTTCCTCGCTGGCCGAGCGCACCAGGTACACCCCGGGCACACGCGAAGCCGCGCCTTCGAGCAGACGCGTCACTTCGGAGTCCAGCGTTTCGGGCGCAGCACCGGGGTAGTCGGCACGCACGGCCACGATGGGGCGGTCGATGTTGGGCAGTTCGCGCACCTCCACACCGAGCCAGGCGCCCAGGCCGGCGATCACGATCAGCAGGTTGATCACGATCACCAGCCAGGGCCGGCGGATGGACAGGGCGGGCAGGTCGCTGGCGCGGTCGTCGGTCATTCGG
>JALORL010000209.1 GCA_025458915.1 Hydrogenophaga sp. | reverse complement strand
CGCTCGAACTCGGTGTTCAGCACCACCGTGCTGGTGGTGCGTGCCACACCGGGCACGGCCTTGATCTGGTAGAGCACGTCTTCGAGCGCGCGCGGGTGGGTGCAGCGGATCTTGGCGAGGAAGTCGTGTTCGCCGGCCACGCTGTGCAGCTCGATGACTTCCGGAATCTCGCGCAGGCGCGGCGCGATGTCGCGGCAGTGGGATTCGTTGTCGTTGCGGATGGCCACGTAGGCGGTGAAGTGCAGGCCCAGCGCTTCCGGCACCACACGCAGGGAAAAGCGTTCGATCACGCCGCGCTCCACCATCTTGCGCACCCGCTCGTGCACCGCGGCGGTGGACATGCCGACTTCGCCGGCCACGTCGGCGTAAGAACGACGGCTGTCGGCACTCAGCGCCGTAATGATTCTTCTGTCGAGGTCGTCTGTCTGTAAATTTTCTTGCGACATGGTCGGTGTTCGGGTAAATTCCGGCGATCAAGCCATCGTCTGAATATTTTCCACATCAGGTGCTGACATGCCGATCATTTTCCGGCGCATCCTTTCCCCTGGCAAGTCGTGGCCGCTGGTCGCGGCCCTGCTCATTGTCTACATCGTCTGGGGCACCACCTACCACGCGCTCAACGTGGCCATGCAGACCCTGCCCCCGCTGCTCATGAACGGTGCGCGCTTCGTGCTGGCCGGCGCGGTGATGCTGGGCATTGCGCGCTGGCAGGGCCTGCCCTGGCCCACGGCGCAGCAGTGGCGGCATTCGGCGCTCATCGGCGCCCTGATGGTGTTCGGCGCCATGGGCCTGGTGGTGCTGGCGCAAAAAATGGGCATCGGCTCCGGGCTGATGGCCACGGTGGTGACCACCATGCCGATGTGGCTGGCCCTGTGGACGCGCTGGGGCGGCGAACATGTGCCGCTCAGCAGCTGGATCGGTCTGGCGCTGGGCGTGGCGGGTGCCGCCGTGCTGGCCATGGAAGGCGACTTTTCCGCCACCTGGCTGGGCGCGCTGTTCGCCTTCGGTGCGCCACTGTGCTGGAGCATCGGCTCCTACGCATCGCGCAAGCTCGCCCTGCCCGGCCCGGCCATGGCGTCAGCGGCGCAGTGGCTCGCGGGTGGCGCCATCGGCCTGCTGGTGGCCTGCCTGTTCGAGCCGGCCACACGCACCTGGCAGATCGGCAACACCAGCGCAGCCTCCTGGGCCGCGTGGGTGTACCTGGTGGTGATGGGCACGCTGGTCACGCTCAACGCCTACCTGTGGCTGCTCAAGAACAGCTCGGCCGCGCTGGCCAGCAGCTATTCCTTCGTGAACCCGGTGGTGGCGCTGTGGGTGGGGGTGGCGCTCGGCGGGGAAGTGCTCACCGGTCAGGTGTTCATTGCGCTGCCGCTGATCCTGCTGGCGCTGGCCCTGATCGTCTACGGTCAGCCGGTGTGGCGCTGGCTGGCGCCGCGTGTGGGGCGGCTGCAACGCCGCCCAGTGGACGGCAGCGAACTGACAGGAAGTCCCTGAACCGCTGGTTACATTAGCGCGGTCTCAACTTTCCGGAAGGTTTCCATGCGCTCCACGACCCGACTTGCCGCCGCTCTGACCGTTGTCCTGCTGATGACCGGCTGTGCCAGTGTCCAGATGGCCGATTCCAAGGCCCAGGATGAAGTCAAGCAGTTTGCGACCCAGCCAGGCCTGACCAACCTGTATGTGTGCCGTGAGAAGGCTATTCTGGTGGGCGTGGGCATCACCTCCGACGTGGTGCTCAACGGCGCGTCCATCGGTTTCGTGAAGCCCAACACCTTCGTGCAAGCCTGGGTGGAACCGGGCGAACACACCATAGAACTCAAGAACGACGGCATTGCCGGTGTGTACTCGCCCAAAATCACCTTTGAAACCCAGGGCACCGACACGAAGTTCCTGTGGGTGGGTGTGACCGGCGGCGGCATGGGCACCTACACCATCGACCACTTCGAAACCGCCCAGCAAGGCATGGACTGCGTGCAGGGCGCGAGTTACTCGGTGCCGCGCTGACGCGGGCGGCGGCGCCTCAAACCCAGCGCAGCAGCCAGCCTGCCACCAGCGGCAAGGCCACGGCGCTGAACAGGGCGCACAGGCCCATGGCCAGGCCGGCGAAGGCGCCCATTTCCTCGCTCACCAGAAACGCCCGCGCGGTACCGATGCCGTGCGCGGCGGTGCCCAGCGCGAAGCCGCGCACCGTCGGATCCTGGATGCGCAGCACATCGAACAGCGTGCGCGCGGTGGCGGCGCCCAGAATGCCGGTGCACACCACCAGCACCGCAGTCAGCGTGGGCAGGCCGCCAATCTGCTCCGAAATGCCCATGGCCACCGGCGCGGTGACCGACTTCGGCGCCAGCGACGCCACCGTGGCCTTGCTGGCCCCCAGCGCCCACGCCACGCCGATGGCGGTGACGGTGGCGGCCAGCGTGCCCACCACCAGCGCGCCCAGGATGGGCAGCCACAGGCGTTTCAGGCGCGCCAGCTGTTCGAACAGCGGCACCGACAGCGCCACCGTGGCCGGCCCGAGCAGGAAGTGCACGAATTGCGCGCCCTCGAAATAGGTCGCGTAGGGCGTGGCGGTGGCCCAGAGCAGCACGCCCAGCACCACCACCGACATTGCCACCGGGTTGGCCAGTGGGTGAAAGCCCAGACGCCGGTAAACCACGAACGCACCCTGGTACACCAGCAGCGTGGCGGTGAGGCCCAGCAGCGGTGAAGCCGACAGGTACACCCACACATCGTTGAGCCGGCCCACGGCCGCACCGCCAAGCAGCAGACCCTCGTTCACCGCCCTGCCCCTTCATCCGCCGGGGCCACGCGCTTCATCAACCAGGCCATGGTGAGCGCCGCACTGGCCAGACCAACCCAGGTGCTGACCACCAGCGCCACGCCGATGGCCAACGCCTCGTCCCCCAGGCGCTGCAGGTGCAGCATGACGCCCACGCCGGCTGGCACGAACAGCAGCGACAGGTGCTGCAGCAGCGTCTGCGTGGTGGGCTTGAGCGCGCCGACCCAGGCCGGCCGCGCCACCAGCGTGAGCAGCAGGAAGGCCATGCCCACCACCGGCCCGGGCACCGGCACATCCAGCGCCCGCACCAGCGCCTCGCCCACCAACTGGTACACCAGCAGGGTGGCGAGCGCGGGAATCATGTGGGGGCCAGCAGCTCGTCCAGCACCTCCACCCAGTGGCGCACCGGGGTGGAAGTGCCGCTTTGCAGGTGGGTAATGCAGCCCACGTTGGCGCTGGTGATCACGGCGGGCTGCAGCTCGCCCAGGTGGCCCAGCTTGCGGTCGCGCAGCTGGTACGACAGCTCCGGGTTGAGCACCGAGTAGGTGCCGGCCGAGCCGCAGCACAGGTGCGGCTCGTTGCGGGCCACCTGCACGTTGAAGCCGAGCGCGGCGAGCTGGGTTTCCACCCCGCCCTTGAGCTTCTGGCCATGCTGCAGCGTACAGGGCGGGTGAAAGCCGATCACCTTCTTCGCATCCGGTTGGCGGGCAAGCTTCGGCTTGAGCACCGGCACGAGCTCGGGCAACAGCTCACTCAGGTCCCTGGTGAGCAGGCTCACGCGCGCGGCCTTGTGGGCGTAGTCGGGGTCATCGGCCAGGATGTGGCCGTAGTCCTTCACCGTCACGCCGCAGCCGGACGCGTTCATCACGATGGCCTCCACCCCCTGCTCCAGCAGCGGCCACCACGCGTCGATGTTGGCGCGCATCTGCGCCTTGCCGCCGTCCTGGTCGTTGAGGTGGAACTTCACCGCGCCGCAGCAGCCGGCCTTGGGCGCCACCAAGGTCTGGATGCCGGCGGCGTCCAGCACGCGCGCGGTGGCGCTGTTGATGTTGGGCAGCATGGCGGGCTGCACGCAACCGGCCAGCATGAGCACCTTGCGCGCATGGGTGCGCGTGGGCCACGCACCGGGGTCCTGCTTCGCCGGCACCTTGTTCTTCAGCGTCGCGGGCAGCAGGCCGCGCACCATCTGCCCCATCTTCATCGCGGGGCCAAACAGCGGCGACGGCAGGCCTTCCTTCAGCAGCCAGCGCACCGCCTTCTCGCTGGCGGGGCGCGGCACTTTTTCGTCGACGATCTTCCGGCCGATGTCGATCAGGTGGCCGTATTCCACACCGCTCGGGCAGGTGGTTTCGCAGTTGCGGCAGGTGAGGCAGCGGTCCAGGTGCAGCTGGGTCTTGCGCGTGGGCTCGGCGCCTTCGAGCACCTGCTTCATCAGGTAGATTCGCCCGCGCGGGCCATCCAGCTCGTCGCCGAGCAGCTGGTAGGTGGGGCAGGTGGCGGTGCAGAAGCCGCAGTGCGGCGGTGCAGAAGCCGCAGTGCACGCACTTGCGCAGGATGGCCTCGGCCTCGCGGCCATCGGCCCGCTGCTGGAATTCGGGGGAGAGGTGGGTTTGCATGAATGGCTTAGGGCCTGTTCACACTGTTTTTCCAAGTGCGAATGGGTTGGAAACAGCGCCAATCTAGGCGCGCGACGACGGCCAGACTGGGCGTCTGGCCTAGGAGTGCAACGACGATTGGCGCTGTTTCCAACCCATTCCCTTCGGGTTGCGGCCAAAAAGTCCATGCGCGGCGTTGCAAAGCCTTGCCGGGGGGCGACCCCGGCTGCGTTTTGCGCCTTGCGCATGGCCTTTTTGCGGCGCGTGATGGTGTCGATGGCCGGGGTGGACACGTCGAAGCGCGGCACACCCGAAGCACAGTGGGCGCCCGCGCGGAACAGCGTGGCATGTCCGCCCACCTTCGCTGCAGCCGCGCGCAGTTCGCCAGCGGCGCTGGCCGGGGCCCACAACCAGCGCTGCGCACCTTGCCATTCCACGAGCTGTGCGTATGGCAGGTCCAGCACCGGCGCGGTCTGCGGCACCGACAGGCGCCACAGGCAGGCTTCGGGTGCCGGCGCCGTGAAGAAAGGCAACGTCTGGTCGCGGCAGGCAGCCCAGTCGGGGCCGGCCTGGACGTTGTCCATGCGCTGCCCGCCGGCCTCCTTCAGCATGCGTTCGCACGCGGCCTCCACCGCTGCCACGGCGCCGCGCAGGCGCACGAACAGCAGTTCCGGGGAACCGGCGGTCGTCTCGTCGCGCACCCAGCAACTGGCGCTGAGCGGCAGCGGCTGGCCACCCCAGCGGTGCAACTGCTCC
>JALORL010000208.1 GCA_025458915.1 Hydrogenophaga sp. | reverse complement strand
CCGCGCCCGGAATGTGGCGCTTGAAGCGCTGCAGCACCAGCGCCATCACGATCATGATGACCAGCAGCGCAAGGGCAGGGGCGGCGTTTTGAAGCATGAGGGGTCAGCCGAGGCGGGGTGAAGAAGGAACAGCGAACAGCGAAGAAGATGAATCGAGAAAACCAGAAGCGAAACGAACAAGATGCCTTCATTCCCGAGATACCGAGGAACCGGCTCCGCCGGGCCTCTGGTATCGCCCCCCCTTCAGGGGGGTGGCGCCGAAGGCGACGCGGGGGGTGCTTCGAATTCCGCCCGCATCCGCTCCGACGGCGTCACGATGTCGGTGAGGCGGATGCCGAACTTGTCGTTCACCACCACCACCTCGCCCTGGGCAATCAGGTAGCCGTTGATCAGAACGTCCATCGGCTCGCCAGCCAGCGCGTCGAGTTCCACGATGGAGCCCTGTGCGAGTTGCAGGATGTACTTGATGGGCACGCGGGTGCGGCCCAGCTCCACCGAGAGCTGCACCGGAATGTCCAGCACCATCTGGATGTCCTGCTGCGGCTGCGCTCCCGGGGCACCATCGGTGCGGATCGGCGTGGTGGCGCTGTCGAACGCCGGCGCGCCGTCGGCCTGCGAAGTGCCGGCCTGTTCTTCCAGGGCCTGCGCCCAGTCGTCGGTCACGGAGTCGTTCATGGTGTCGGTGTTCTCAGTGGACATAGGAATCTCCCAGCCAGGTCATGTCGGGTCCGCGCAGGTGGCGATCCACGCGCAGGGCGTACTTGCCTTTGTGGGTGCCGTACTGGCATTCCACGATCGGCACACCGTCCACATGGGCCTGGATGGACGGGTTCCGGTCAAGTTCGATGAAGTCGCCGACCTGCATGGCCAGCAACTGCTCCACGGTGGCGTCGGTCTTGGCCAGTTCGGCCACCAGCGTGACCTCGGCGGCCTGGATCTCGTGGCTGAGCAGCTTGATCCAGCGGCGGTCCACTTCAATGGCGTCGCCCTGCACGCTGGAATACAGCACATCGCGGATCGGCTCCAGCGTGGCGTAGGGAATGCACAGGTGCAGCGAGCCGGTGATGTCGCCGATCTCGAGCGTGAAGCTGGTCGACACCACGATTTCGCTTGGCGTGGCAATGGTGGCGAACTGGGGCTGCATTTCCGAGCGCTGGTAGGACAGCTCGATCGGGTACACGCCGCGCCAGGCTTTCTTGTATTCCTCGGCCACCACGTCGACCAGGCGGTTGATCACGCGCTGCTCGGTGGGAGAGAAGTCACGGCCTTCGATGCGGGTATGGAACTTGCCATTGCCACCAAACAGGCTGTCGATCACACCGAACAGCAAGGTGGGTTCGCACACCACCAGACCGTTGCCGCGCAGGGGGCGAATGGCCATGATGTTGAAGTTGGTGGGCACCACCAGCTCGCGCAGGAAGGCGCTGTACTTCTGCACCTGCACCGCACCCACCGAAATTTCCGGGCTGCGGCGGATGAAGTTGAACAGGCCCAGGCGCAGGTTGCGCGAAAACCGTTCGTTGACGATTTCCATGGTGGGCATGCGCCCGCGAACGATGCGCTCCTGGCTGGACAGGTTGTAGTCGCGCACCGCGCCGGCGGGCGTGTCTTCCTTGTCGAGCTTCTGGCTTTCGCCAGTGACGCCTTCGAGCAGGGCGTCGATCTCTTCCTGGGACAGAAACGATTCGGACATGGGGGTGGCCTGTCAGGGTCGGGTTCGGGGAAGGGGAAGGGGAAGGCGGTGTGGCGGTGTGGCGGTGTGGCGGTGTGGCGGTGGCGGCAGTGGCAAAGCCGTCACTGCACGATGAAGCTCGAGAACAGAACGGCCTGCACCGGATTGGGGGGCAGCTTGGATTTCCGCTTGATTTTTTCGGTACCGGTGGCGCCGCCCTCGGCCGACTCCGGCATGCGGTAACCCATGATCCGGGAGATCTCGGCCACGATGTCCAAGGCCAGCTTTTCCTTGCCTGCGAGCTGCAGCAATTCGTCGGACGTGCGCTGCGAGATCAGCAGCAGCACGCTGCTGCGGATGCTGGGCATGAACTTCTTCATTTCTTCGCCGATCTTTTCGTTCTCGATCTGCAGCGAAATGCCGATCTGCGCAAAGCGGTTGCCTCCGGGGTCGGCGAGGTTGACCACCATGTTCTCCAGCGGCAGGAAGGCCGGCGGCGTTTCGGACCGTTGCGGCTCGGCCAGCGCTGCCTCTTCTTCCTCGTCGGCGTATTCGTCGGCGGTGTTCTTCTTCAGCAGGTAGAGCGCCCCGCCGCCGGCCAGCAATGCGGTGACCACCACCCCGATCAGGATGAACAGCAGCTTGCGGCTTTTCTTGGGCTTGGCGGCAGCGTCGGCGGGGTTGGCGGTGGCAGCGGCGGACATGGGCTTCCTCGTTGGGTGGTGCCCCCGGTGGGGGCGCCGGACACGCGGGAATAGCGCGTCGGTTCGAAGGAATTATTGGGTCCACCCCCCCCGGCCGTACGCGGGAAAAGCACCGGAAAAGACGCCTATTCGCCGGCCTCAGGCCGCCGCGAACTGGCAAGGGAAAAAAGTACCGGGTACCTTTTTGACGCGAAGTGCCTTAGATCCAGGGCACCCGAGGATCCGGCTTCGCCGGTCCAAGGGGTGCGTCCCCCTTCCAAGCGCCGAAGGCGCGCCAGAGAGGGGGGAAGCTGCGAAGCAGCGCTGGGGGGAGTTCCTGGTCACACGAACAGGTCCAGCGGGCGGCTGCCGTCGGCGCGCGGCGGCTGCGGCCGGGTGGGCGCTGCCGCCGCCGTGTCGGCTTCGGTCTGGTTGCCGATGCGGCTGGTGCGGGTGTTGCCGGTCTCGCCGGCTGCGCCCTGGCGGCCCTGGCCCGGTTGGCCGTGGGCGCCCACCGATACCCCGGCCAGCTGGATGCCGCTGCGCTGCAGCAGTTCGGCCAGCGTGCCGTCGGCGCTGTTTTCCAGCGTCTGGCGGGCCTGCGCATCGTCGGTGCGGAAGTCCACCTGCACCTCCTGGCCCTGGACCGAGAGCTGGATGTCGATGGCCTCGCCCTCCTGGCCCACGCGCAGGCTGGCCTGGCGCAGGTTCTGGGTGCCCCAGTGGCTGATGGCGGTGTCGTCGGTGTCTGCGCTCTGCGCGCCCGCCGTGTCGCCACCGCTGCTGCCGGGTTCCCCGGCGCCGCTGTCGCTGCCATGGCCGGCGCCCGAGAGGTCGCCACCGCTGGCACCGCCGGCGCCGGCCACCGCCTCGGTGCCCGTTCCGATCCCGCCCGGGGCGCCGGCTGCCACCGCACCGGCGCTGCTGCCGTTGCTGCCTGCGCCGCGGTTGAACGGGTCGCGCAAGGCGGCGGGGTTGAGGTCGACCGCGTTGAACTGGCCAAAGCGGTCGTTGAACGTGACGGTGCTGCGGGCAGCCGCCACCGGCGCGGCCAAGCCGGCGCTGGTGGCGTCGCTGCCACCGGTGCGCCGCCAGGTGAAGGCGGTGCCATCGGGTGCAGTGAGCGCGGGGGTACCGGTGCCCGGGGCGGGGCGGGCCGCTGCCTGGCTGGGCAGGCCAACGGCCTGGGCCAGTGCGGTGGGCGACAGGCCCTTGTGCGTGCCCGGGGTGCGGGCGGCGGTGTGGCTGGCGGCCGGGGTGTCGTGGGCCGCGCGGTCGGCCGGGTCCACCGGGTTGGCCAGCGCGCGGGCGGTGTCGACGGCTTGCTCGGCGCTGGCCTGGTCGGCGGCCTGCAGTTCCTTCAGGGTGGCGCTTGGCGCGTCGGTGGCGCCGCCCCGGGCCGATGCTGCAGCTTCGCCGGCGGCATCGGCCGGTACGGGCGAGCCGGGCCAGCCGGCGAGGGCGGCCAGCGGATTGTCGTCGGGGGCATCTTCGGCCGCACGCAGTGCGTCCTCCGCCAGGGGCGCATCGGCCTCGGTGCCCGTGGCGGCCAGCGGGGGTTCGCCGGCGCTGCCCAGCAGCAGCAGCAAGTGGGCAAACAGGCTGTTGTCGGCGCCGGCCTCAGCGCCACGCCGTGTGCCGGCAGGGCCGTTGCGCCCGGCGGCGCTGGCCTGCGTATTCTGGGCTGGCGCGTTGCTGGTGGACGAGGCGGTGGTGGGTGCACTCATGGGACGGTCCTGGTCGGGGCGGGAGGTCGTGGGGTCGGTCGGCTTCAGGGACGGGCCTGGGCCTGGGCCAGGCTCTGGCGCAAATGCATGGCCAGCGCCATTTCGTCGGTCTGTTTCTGTTCGCGGCGCTGCTGCACCTGCACCTGGGCCTGCAGCTTGCGCTCGGTGAACTTGCGCAGGCCGGCCAGGTCGCGCTCGGCCGCATGCACCTGCTCCTGGTGCTGCCCGATCATGTTTTCCCGGCTGCGCAGGACGCCGCGCTGGAACTCGATGGCGTGTTCGATCTTCTGCATGAAGTGGCGGTGGTGGTGCAGCAGTGCGGCGTCCACGCCATTGCTGGTGCGGTTTTGCCAGCGGCTCTGGGCTTCCAGCGCATAGGCTTCGAGCTGGTCCATCTGGTCCTGCGCCACCTGCATCTCCCGCTGCAGCTGCGCCAGCGCGGCCAGTGCCACGTCGCGGCGGCGCTCGGCAATCTCCACCACCTTGTTCAATGTCTGGATCGTGGTCATGCGCGTTCCTTGGGTGCAGTGGTGTGGCGTGGCGCGGTCGGTTTCGGGGTCGCTGCCGGGCACGTAGGCGCCCAGCTGGATCAGGTCGCGGCTCTTCATGTAGCGCGAATACAGCGAGCGGAAGCGCCGCGCCAGTTCCAGGTGCATGGGCGAGGCCACGTTCTGCATCACCCGCGAGGCGGAGGCCTCCACGTCGATGGCCGGGAAGTGGCCCGACTCGGCCAGTGCGCGCGAGAGCACGATGTGGCCGTCCAGAATGGCGCGGGCGGCGTCGGCAATCGGGTCCTGCTGGTCGTCGCCTTCGGAGAGCACGGTGTAGAAGGCGGTGATGGAGCCGCGCCCGTCCTTGCCGTTGCCGCTGCGCTCCACGAGCTGTGGCAGCTTGGCAAAGCAGGACGGCGGGTAGCCCTTGGTGGCGGGCGGCTCACCGATGGCGAGGGCAATTTCGCGCTGTGCCATGGCGTAGCGGGTGAGCGAATCCATGAGCAGCAGAACATCCAGGCCGTCGTCGCGGAAGCGCTCTGCGATCGCCGTGGCGTAGCTGGCGCCCTGCATGCGCACCAGCGGGGGCGCGTCGGCCGGGGCGGCCACCACCACCGAGCGCTGGCGCCCGTCGTGGCCGAGGATGTCTTCGATGAATTCCTTCACCTCGCGGCCGCGTTCGCCGATCAGGCCGACCACGATCACGTCGGCCCGGGTGTAGCGGGCCATCATGCCCAGCAGCACGCTCTTGCCCACGCCGGAGCCGGCGAACAGGCCGATGCGCTGGCCGCGCCCCACGGTGAGCAGCGCGTTGATGGCGCGCACGCCGGTATCCAGCGATTCACGCACCGGGTCGCGGTCCATGGCGTTGATGGGCTGGCGGTCCATGGGGGCCATGTCCACATCGACGATGGGACCCAGATGGTCCAGCGGATGGCCGTGCGAGTCCACCACCCGGCCCAGCAGGCCCTTGCCCAGCGGCAGGCGCAAGGCACCGCGGTCGTCGGGGGAGGGCGGTTTGTTCGGCTGGCCCATGCGCGGCACCGGGCGGTAGGGCGCCAGGGGCGTGACACTCGCCCCGCTGGACAGGCCGTGCGTGTCACCGGCGGGCATCAGGTAGGCGCGGTCCCCGGAGAAACCCACCACCTCGGCCAGCACCGGATCTTTCTGCCCGTTGCCGACCCGCAGGTCCTCCATGAAGTGTCCCCAGCGGCTGGCTTCTTCAAAGGTGCTGTCGGTCATGTCGATGTCCAGTCAGAAAGAGAAAGAACAACCAGAAAATCATCCGGCGCGAAATGCATGCATCAAGAGCGGCCGTGGAACCGGCTTCGCCGGGCCACAGGCCGCGCCCCCCTTGAGGGGGGTGACGCGAAGCGGCGCGGGGGGTGTTTGTTCATACTCCCGGGTTCCACTCCGTCTCCATCCCCAGGTTCCCCACCGCCCGCGCCCAGCGCTTCTCGATGGT
>JALORL010000207.1 GCA_025458915.1 Hydrogenophaga sp. | reverse complement strand
AACTGGCCCATCAGCAGGAACAGCGGAATCACCGACAGGGAGTAGTTGGAGAAGGTGCTGTAGGTGACCTGCTTGAGCTGATTCAGGATGGGGGTGGCGCTGCCATACACGATGCCCGCCCCCACCAGGCCACACACCAGCATGGCCAGGCCAATGGGAATGCGGATGAAGATCAGCAACAGCAGGATCGGGAAGGACCAGGCGGCAAGTTCGATACCGGACATGTCAGGCTTTCAGGCGATCCCCGGCGCGAGGCTCCGGGGCGTGATTCGGAAAATCGTCGGGCGGTGGCGCGGGTGGTTCCGGTCAGTGGCTGGCGCCGTCCACCGTGAAGCCGGCTGGCACAGAACCGATACCGAACTGGCTCAGCGTCTTGGTGATGTAGCAGACGCAGCCAATCACCGCACCCACCATGCACACCGCGTAAGCCCACCAGATCGGCATCTGCAGGATGAATGTGGTTTCCAGGTATTCGCGCTTTTCCAGCATGCCTTCCCAGAGCATCCAGCTCAGCATCAGCCAGACCGCGAGCATGAGCAGGTCGCTGACGGTGTCGATGACCCTGCGGGCAGCGCGAGGCAGGTGCATGTAGAGCAGGTCCACCGTGGCGTGTCCGCCCTTGAGGTAGCACCACGGCAGGAAGAAGAACACCGCCAGCGCGGTGCCCACCTCCACCAGCTCGAAATCACCGGGCACCGGGCCCAGGCCCACGCCGATCAGGGCACGGCCGCTGACGCTCACCACGATCATGAGGGTCAGGGCACAGAGCATCACACCGCCCACGATGGCGGTCCAGTGGGCCAGCCGGTAGATGAACGCGGTCATGGTCAGATCCTCGGGCAATCGGTCCGCTGCAGCGGACGGTTGGAAACAGGAAAGCGGGCTAGGGGAAGGCCCTCAAGGCCCCCCGGGGGGATTGTGGAGCATCGCGCAACGCTGTCCGGGGCGGCGCCCGAAAAAATGGCCGTCCATCTGCATGGACGGCCATGGCTGCGCGGGCCTTCAGCGGCTGTATTTGGCCACCAGCGCGCGCGCCTCGGCAGCGAGCTTGGCACCGTCGATGTTCTTGGCCTTCACCTCGGCAATCCAGTCGTCTTCCACGGTGGCGGCGGTGCGCTTCCAGCGCTGGGTTTCTGCCACGTCGAGCGCCACGATGTTGTTGCCGGCCTTGACCGCAATGTCGCGCCCGATCTTGTCACCCTCGTCCATCGCCCGGCCGAACATGGCTGCGGTTTCAATGCCGGAGTTGGCGTCGATGACCTTCTTCAGGTCATCGGGCAGCTTGTCGTAGGCGGCCCGGTTCATGGAGAACGCAAAGGTCGAGTTGTATAGCCCGTTGGCGCCGGCAAAGGTGGTGTGGTTCTTCACCAGTTCATGCACCTTCAGCGGGGGCGCCACTTCCCAGGGAATGGTGGTGCCGTCGATCACGCCCTTGGACAGCGATTCGGTCACGGCCGGCACCGGCATGCCGATGGGAGTGGCACCCAGCTTGGTGAGCATGTTGTTGATGATGCGAGAGCCGCCGCGGATCTTCATGCCGCGCAGGCTCTCCAGCCCGGTCACCGGTGTCTTGGTGTGGAACAGGCCGGGGCCGTGGGTGTGCACCGCAATCAGCTTCACGCTGCGGAATTCATCGGCGGCGAACTTCTCCACGTATTCCTGGATGGCGCGGGAAGACGCTTCGCCCGTGGTGGTGAGGAACGGCAGTTCGAACACTTCGGTTTTCGGAAAACGGCCGGGTGTGTAGCCCAGCACCGTCCAGGTCAGGTCCACCACACCGTCGCGAGCCTGGTCGAAGAGCTGCGGCGGCGCACCACCGAGCTGCATGGCGTGGAACAGCTGCACCTTGATGCGCCCGCCCGACTCGGCTTCCACCTTCTGCGCCCAGGGCACCAGCGCGCGCGCGGGAATGGTGGCCTGCGGTGGCAGCATCTGGTGCAGGCGCAGGGTCACGGTCTGCTGGGCAAAGGCGGGGCCTGCCAGCGTGGCCGCAGCCGAAGCCGCCACGGCCAGCATGGCGGTGCGGCGCTTCAGGGAAGGCAGTGTCATGGAATGTCTCCTGTCGGATGGATGGAAATGGGCTTGTGGCGGCACATGTGGTCCAACCCGGCTCCGCATTGGCAGAATCAGACCCCGACCACACTGTGCAAGCCTGCCGCCTTGTTCGCCAGTTGTCATCGGAACTTTCAGATATGCCGGAACAGCATGGATGGGCACTGGATGCAACAAAAATGAACGACCCGATGAATGTCCACGGAACGGCAGCGGCAGGGAACTGGCGCATCCGCCCAAGAACCGGCGAAGCGAGGTGACGCCCATGGAGCGCCCCCGCGGAACCGGCCTGGCCGGGCCACGCGGTGCATTCCGCTCCCGGCAGCGCAGCCGCGCAAGAAGCGGGCAAGCCGCGTGCGCGGCGCAGGCGGGAGGCTTCCCATCACCTGCTGTGTTTTGCGATGAGCGCCCGGGCTTCGGCCACCAGCTTGGCGCCGTCGATGTTCTTGCCCTTCATCTCGGCGATCCAGTCGGTTTCCACCGCCGCAGCGGTGCGGCGCCAGCGCTGGGTCTCGGCCACGTCCAGCGCCACGATGTTGTTGTTGGCCTTTTTCGCAATCTCCAGACCCACCTTGTCGCCCTCGTCCATGGCGCGGCCGAAGAATCCGGCCAGTTCGATGCCGGAGTTGTCGTCGATCACCTTTTTCAGGTCGGCCGGCAGCTTCTCGTAGGCACCACGGTTCATGGACAGCGCGAAGGTCTGGGTGTACAGACCGGTGGTGCCAGCAAAGGTGGTGTGGTTCTTCACCAGTTCGGTGATCTTCAGCGCCGGAGCCACTTCCCAGGGAATGGTGGTGCCATCGATCACGCCCTTGGACAGCGCTTCGGTGGTGGCGGGCACCGGCATGCCCACCGGGGTGGCGCCGAGCTTGACCAGCATGTTGTTGATGACGCGCGAGCCGCCGCGGATCTTCATGCCGCGCAGGCTCTCCAGCCCGGTCACCGGCGTCTTGGTGTGGAACAGGCCGGGGCCGTGGGTGTGCGCAGCCAGCAGCTTCACGCCGCGGAATTCATCGGCGGCAAACGCCTCCACATACGCGTGGAAGGCCTTGGAGGCCGGTTCGGCCGGTCCGCTCATGAAAGGGAGTTCAAACACCTCGGCCTTGTTGAACCGGCCGGGGGTGTAGCCCAGCACGGTCCAGGTGATGTCGGCCACGCCATCGCGTGCCTGGTCGAACAACTGGGGCGGCGTGCCGCCCATCTGCATCGCATGGAACAGCTGAATCTTGATGCGGCCACCCGACTCGGCCTCGATCTTCTGCGCCCAAGGAATGATGGCGCGCGCCGGGATGGCGGCCTGCGGCGGCAGGAACTGGTGCAGGCGCAGCGTCACGGTGGACTGCGCTCGGGCGGTTCCGCCGATGAAGGTCGCAGCGGCTGCGCCCAGGGCGGCCACGGCGGTGCGTCGGTTGATGGTTTTCATGATCGGGTCTCCAGTCGTTGAAGGCGCAGGGCCGGGAAAAAAGGCTGCACTGTGCAGCAGTTGCCGGCCAGGGGCCAGCGGCTTTGGGGTCCATCAGCTATGCCTTGGCGGCATGCCAACCGCGCGGCACCGCTGCTCAGGCCAGGCCCAGCAGGCGCACCGCGTTGTCCTTCAGGATGCCGGGCATCACCTCGGGCTTGAAACCGGCCACCTCGAAGTCCTTCATCCAGCGCTCGGGCGTGATGAGCGGGTAGTCGCTGCCGAACAGCACGCGGTCTTTCAGCAGGGTGTTGGCGTACTGCACCAGTTGCTTGGGGAAGTACTTCGGGCTCCAGCCGGACAGGTCGATCCACACGTTGGGCTTGTGCGTGGCCACGCTGAGTGCTTCGTCTTGCCACGGAAAACTCGGATGCGCCATCACGATCTGCATGTCGGGGAAGTCGATGGCCACGTCGTCGAGGTGCATGGGGTTGCTGTACTCCAGCCGCAGGCCGCCGCCGCAGCGCATGCCGCTGCCGATGCCGCTGTGCCCGGTGTGGAAGATGGCCGGCAGCTTGTGCGCGTTGATCACCTCGTAGATGGGCCAGGCCATCTTGTCGTAGGGGTGGTAGCCCTGCACCGTGGGGTGGAACTTGAAGCCCTTGATGCCTTCTTCCTTAATCAGCCGTTCGGCCTCGCGCGCCCCCATCTTGCCCTTGTGCGGGTCGATGCTGCCGAAGGCGATCATCATGTCGCTGTTCTCGCGCGCGGCCTGGGCAATCTCTTCGTTCGGAATGCGGCGGCGGCACCAGGCCAATCTTCTTTTCCCGGTAGTAGGCAATGGTTTCGGCGATGGTGGGCCGGCGGTTGCTGCCGAAGTACTTGTCGGCGGCGCGGTCGTATTCTTCGCCGTAGTTGTCGAACGGGTTCCAGCAGCTCACTTCGGCGTGGGTGTGAATATCAATGGCGATCAGGTTCTGGTGGTCCATGATGGTCTCTTTGTGATCGGTGAGCCTAGGGTAAACACGGGTCCTGGTCAGACAGGCCGCCCTTGTTTTGATTATTGTTTATAACCATAATCCAACACCGAAGCAAGCGGATCAACCCCTGCACCCACCCTTATTGCGAGCGGCCCCAGCCGACCCCCGACATGCCCATCCATTCCACGGACATCAGCCTGCGTTTGCAAGGCGCTTCAAGTGAAATCGCCGTCATCACGCTCAACCGCCCGGCCAAGCGCAACGCGCTCAACGACGGGCTGATCCTGGCCATCCGCGACATGTTCCAGGCCATGCCGCAGGGTGTGCGCGCTGCGGTCATCCATGGCAGCGGCGACCATTTCTGCGCCGGGCTGGACCTGTCCGAACTCAGCGAACGCGACGCCGGCCAGGGCCTGCACCACTCACGCATGTGGCACAGCGCGCTGGAAGCCGTGCAGTACGGACCGGTGCCAGTGGTGGCAGCGCTGCACGGCGCGGTGGTGGGCGGCGGCCTGGAGCTGGCCAGCACCTGCCACATCCGCGTGGCCGACGAATCGGCCTTCTTCGCCCTGCCCGAAGGCTCGCGCGGCATCTTCGTGGGCGGCGGGGGCTCGGTGCGCATCCCGCGCCTGATCGGCGCCGCGCGCATGGCCGACATGATGTTCACCGGCCGCGTCTACAAGGCCGAAGAAGCCGAGCGCGTGGGCCTCACGCAGTACCTGGTGCCGCAAGGCACCGCGCTGGACAAGGCGCTGGAACTCGCCGCACGCATTGCACAGAACGCTCCGCTCACCAACTACGCGCTGATGCACGCGCTGCCGCGC
>JALORL010000032.1 GCA_025458915.1 Hydrogenophaga sp. | reverse complement strand
TGGTGGAGCTGGGGGGATTCGAACCCCCGTCCGCAAGCCATCTCCGCGCAGTTCTACATGTGTAGCCATCTGATTTGAGTCTCGCTTCTCGAACCGCGCAGTGGCACGCTATACGAGACGCCAGCAACCTTAAGTCTTACGATACGCCAAGTTACCCGGCGCACCGCCAGCCTATTGAATTATCTTTGCAGCCTGGACTCTGCTGGCTTTCGCCTTCAGAACCCTTGCCCAGCCCATAGGCATGCTGTTGCAAAGCTCACTGGCAATTAAGCAGCGAGTGCGAAACGTTCGTCGTTTGCAGTTGGATTTTTTCTGCGGATTAACGAGGTGACAGAACCTCGACATGCCCTGCTGCGTGTCCGAACCCACGTCGAAACCAATGCAGCCCCAAGCGCCCTAGTTTACGGCAGATCGAACAATTTCAAGATCTCCAGCGGATGCAGCACTTCGGCATGCGCTCCCCACTGAGAAACATCGGCGTCAGGACCAAGATAACCGTAGCATGCTGCGACCGTCAACATCCCGGCAGCTTTGCCCGCTGCGATGTCGCGCGCGTCGTCGCCCACATAAGCGCAGCGTTCCGGATCGAGGTTGAGACGCCGCGCGGCTTCGAGCAAGGGCGCGGGGTGGGGCTTGGCGTGCGGCGTCGTGTCTCCGCCCACCACTGTCGCTACATGCTGGAGGTCAGGCAAGGCGGCCACCAGGGGAAGCGCAAGCCGCTCGGCCTTGTTGGTGACGATGGCCCAGGGTATGCATTTCGACTGCAAAGACAGCAGCAAGGCGGGAACGCCCGCAAACGGCATTGTCCTTTCGAGCATGCAGGACTCGTACTGTTGCAGGAACTCGACCCGCAAAGTCTCGTACTGATCATTTTCGGGCGTCATCCTGAAGGCGACATTGAGCATCCCCCTCGCACCAGAGCCAGCATGTGCCCGATACAACGACAAGGGCAGAGGCGCGAGCTTCCTGCACATGCGCATTGCGTTGGCAGCAGCCCCAAGGTCCGGAGCACTGTCGATCAGTGTCCCATCCAGGTCGAACAGCAGCGCTTCGATCCCGCGCCAATCATGGCCCCTCATGCCCTACGCGCTGCGAGCATGTAGTTGACACTGACATTGCTACCGATCCTGTAGCGTCCTGTCAGCGGGTTGAACTCCAGCCCTTTTGCCTCGAATGGCTCAAGCGCAGCCTCCCGGCAATACGCCGCCAGTTCAGCAGGCCTGATCAGCTTGGCGTATTCATGCGTCCCCCGTGGAAGCATGTTCAACACATACTCGGCACCCAATATCGCCAGCAAAAATGCCTTGGAATTTCGGTTGATGGTGGAAAAAAACACCCAACCGCCTGGTTTGACCAAATCCCGGCATGCCTGAACCACCGAGCCAGGCTCAGGTACGTGCTCCAGCATTTCCATGCAGGTCACGACATCGAAAGAAGCAGCACGTTCGGCTGCAAGCGCCTCGGCACTGATCTCCTGGAAAGTGACGTCAGGGGTTGCCGCTTCGAGGGCATGCAGCTGGGCCACTTTCAATGCCTTGGTTGACAGATCGATGCCCATGACCCGCGCACCTCGCCGCGCCATGGAGTCTGAAAGGATGCCGCCACCGCAGCCGACATCGAGCACGCTCTTGCCAGCCAAGCCAGCAATACCATCGATCCAGCCCAGTCGCAAGGGGTTGATCTGGTGCAGGGGCTTGAATTCACTCTCAGTGTCCCACCACCGGTGAGCAAGGTCGGAAAACTTGGCAAGCTCTGCCGGATCAGCGTTGGTGTATTGGGTCATTGTGCAATTATCGCCACGCCATAAAAAAACCGCGCCGGAGCGCGGTTCTTCAGAGGTCCGTTGAATCAGTTGGGGCGGGTACCAACCACTTCCACTTCCACACGGCGGTTCTTGGCACGACCGGCGCGGGTGCTGTTGTCAGCAACCGGTTGGGTCAGGCCCTTGCCTTCGGTGTAGATGCGGTTGCTTTCAATGCCCTTGCTGACCAGATAGGCCTTCACAGCTTCAGCGCGACGCACGGACAGCTTCTGGTTGTAAGAAGCCGGACCGGTGGAGTCGGTGTGACCCACAGCGATCACCACCTCCAGGTTGATGCCGCCCACCTTGCTCGCCAGATCATCCAGCTTGGCCTTGCCTTCGGGCTTCAGCACAGCCTTGTCGAAGTCGAAGAACGCGTCTGCAGCGTAGGTGACCTTGGCAGCAGCGGGTGCAGGTGCAGGTGCAGGTGCGGGAGCAGCCGCGGCCGGCGCTGGCGCAGGTGCAGCAGCAGGAGCCGGCGCCGGAGCAGGAGCTGGGACGATCGCGCCGTCGCAACCCACGGCGGCAGTGGCAGGGGTCCAGCCGGCATCGCGCCAGCAGAGCTCATTCGTCCCGTTTTTCCAAACGGTGCCATCTGCGGCGCGCCAGTTGTCAACGGTTTGGGCTCCAGCGGCCGTTGCCATGGCGACGGTTGCGAACAGCATTGCCACTTTGTTCAGCTTTTTCATGGTTTTCCTCTTGGTGAACCGCAGTACAACTGCGTTACAGATATTGACGCCTGAAGTGACCACCACTCAACGCGTTGAATTTATTGTGCCACAAGCGGGTTACCGCGATTGCGACGCATGGCGGCCTGATGTAACCACATCTCGCCACCCCTGCCACATCGTTGTCGACATGCAACAAGTGCAGCGGCGAAAGGCCAGGAAACGAAGACCCTAAAATGGCAGGCTGCCCTAGGGCCCGGTAACGCACAACGACATCGCTCATGACACAGTTCGCCAAAGAGACCCTCCCGATCAGCCTGGAAGAGGAGATGCGCAGGAGCTATCTCGACTACGCCATGAGCGTGATTGTCGGTCGCGCCCTGCCAGACGCTCGTGATGGACTCAAACCGGTCCACCGGCGGGTCCTGTTTGCGATGCACGAGTTGAACAACGACTGGAACCGCCCGTATAAGAAGTCAGCCCGCATTGTGGGAGACGTGATCGGCAAGTACCACCCTCATGGCGACAGCGCGGTGTACGACACGATCGTTCGCATGGCGCAGGACTTTTCCTTGCGGCACATGCTGATCGACGGCCAGGGCAATTTCGGTTCGGTGGATGGCGACAACGCAGCGGCGATGCGGTACACAGAGATCCGCATGTCGAAGATCGCGCACGAAATGCTGGCCGACATCGACAAGGAAACCGTCAATTTCGGGCCGAACTACGACGGCTCGGAACAGGAGCCGCTGGTCTTGCCTGCGCGCTTCCCCAACCTGCTGGTCAACGGCTCGGGAGGCATCGCGGTGGGGATGGCGACCAACATTCCGCCGCACAACCTGAACGAGGCGGTCGACGCGTGCCTGCATCTTCTGAAAAATCCCGAGGCATCCATCGACGCACTGATGGAGATCATTCCGGCACCGGACTTTCCTACCGGCGGGATCGTTTACGGCATCAACGGAGTGAAGGATGGGTATCGCACGGGTCGCGGCCGTGTGGTGATGCGCGCCAAATGCCATTTTGAGGACATCGACAAGGGGCAGCGCCAGGCCATCATCGTCGACGAATTGCCCTACCAGGTCAACAAGAAGACGCTGCAGGAACGGATTGCCGAGCTGGTACACGAAAAGAAGATCGAAGGTATCAGCCACATCCAGGACGAATCCGACAAGTCCGGCATGCGGCTGGTGATCGAGCTCAAACGGGGCGAATTGCCCGAGGTGGTGCTCAACAATCTTTACAAGCAGACCCAGCTGCAGGACACCTTTGGCATCAACATGGTGGCCCTGGTCGATGGTCAACCTCGCCTGTGCAACCTCAAGGACCTGGTTCAGGTGTTTCTGGAACACCGCCGCGAGGTCGTCACACGGCGCACGGTGTTCAACCTGCGAAAGGCTCGAGAACGGGGCCACGTTCTTGAAGGGCTGGCAGTGGCCCTGGCCAATATCGACGACTTCATCGCGATCATCCGCGCAGCCCCAACACCGCCGGTGGCGAAGGCGGAGCTGATGTCCAGACCCTGGGATAGCCAGCTGGTGCGCGAGATGCTCACCCGAACACGGGCCGATGGTGGCGTGGTGAACGCGGACGACTACAGACCGGATTCGCTGGACCGAGAATTCGGCATGGGGTCAGATGGCCTTTACCGGCTCTCTGAAACCCAGGCGCAGGAAATCCTCCAGATGCGGCTGCAACGGCTGACTGGACTGGAGCAGGACAAGATCGTTGCCGAATACCGGCAGGTGATGGGCGAGATCGAGGACCTGCTGGATATCCTGGCCAAGCCGGAGCGGGTATCGACCATCATTGGAGACGAACTGACCGAAGTGCGACAGGAGTTCGGCCAGACCAAGCTGGGTGCGCGCCGCAGCGAGATCGAGCACAGTGCGCAGGACCTGAGTACCGAAGATCTGATCACGCCCACCGACATGGTGGTCACGCTCAGCCACAGCGGCTACATCAAAAGCCAGCCGCTCTCCGAATACCGCGCACAGAAACGCGGCGGTCGCGGCAAACAGGCCACAGCCACCAAGGAAGACGACTGGATCGACCAGCTCTTCATCGCCAACACACACGACTACATCCTGTGCTTCTCCAACCGCGGCCGGCTTTACTGGCTCAAGGTCTGGGAGGTTCCGGCCGGTTCGCGTGGCTCGCGCGGCCGCCCCATCGTCAACATGTTCCCGCTCCAGGAGGGCGAGAAGATCAACGTGGTGCTGCCGCTGACCGGCGAAGCCCGTACCTTCCCGGACAACCGTTTCGTGTTCATGGCCACCAGCATGGGCACGGTGAAAAAAACCTCATTGGACGAGTTCAGCAATCCGCGCAAAGCCGGCATCATCGCCGTGGACCTCGACGAGGGCGACTTTCTCATCGGCGCCGCACTGACTGATGGCCAACACGATGTGATGCTGTTCAGCGACGGCGGCAAGGCTGTGCGCTTCGATGAAAACGATGTGCGTCCCATGGGCCGCAACGCCCGTGGTGTGCGCGGCATGATGATCGAAGACGGCCAGAGCGTGATTGCCATGCTGGTGGCCGAAGACGAGCAGCAAAGCGTATTGACCGCCACGGTGAACGGATACGGGAAGCGGACGCCGATTGGCGAGTACACCCGGCACGGCCGCGGCACCAAGGGCATGATCGCCATCCAACAGAGCGAACGAAACGGCAAGGTGGTTGCCGCCACACTGGTCCACAGCGATGACGAAATCATGCTGATCACCGACAAGGGTGTTCTGGTTCGTACCCGTGTATCGGAGATCCGGGAGATGGGCAGGGCCACGCAGGGCGTGACCTTGATTGCGCTGGACGAAGGTTCCGAGCTCTCAGGGTTGCAACGCATTGTGGAAAACGACGCAAATCTGTCCGATCCCGTAGATCCCGTAGATCCCGCCGACACCGCTGCGCCTGATGATGCCGAGGGCACGGACGCATGAAGCGCCCGTTCAATTTCTCAGCCGGACCCGCCGCCATGCCTGCAGAGGTCCTGCAGCAGGCAGCTGCCGAAATGCTCGACTGGCACGGCAGCGGCATGAGCGTGATGGAAATGAGCCACCGCGGCAAGGAGTTCATGGCGATCCGCGATGCAGCGGAAGGCGACCTGCGGGAACTGCTGGCGATTCCCTCAAACTTCAAGGTCCTGTTCATGCAGGGCGGTGGGCTTGCGGAAAATGCGATCGTCCCGCTCAACCTGGCGCAGGGCGCAGCCGTGGATTTCGTGATCACCGGAAGCTGGAGCCAGAAGTCGTTGAAGGAAGCAAGCAAATACGCGGACGTTGGCGTTGCTTCCAGCAACGAGGCTTCCGGGCATACCACCCTTCCAGATCCAGCGACATGGCGGCTGCGGAAAGATGCACGCTACGTGCATATCTGCAGCAACGAGACCATCCATGGCGTTGAGTTTCAAACGCTTCCCGACCTGGCGGCACTCGGGTGCAACGCGCCCCTGGTGGTGGATTTTTCGTCGCACGTGGCCTCGCGCCCTGTGGACTGGAATTGCGTGGGCCTGGCATTCGGTGGTGCGCAGAAGAATCTCGGGCCCGCCGGTCTGACGCTTGTGGTGGTACGGGAAGACCTGTTGGGCCAGGCATCGCCCCACTGCCCCACCGCGTTCGACTACTCGACCGTTGCCGCCAATCAATCCATGTACAACACGCCACCGACGTTCGCCATCTACATGGCGGGACTGACCTTTCAATGGCTGAAACGGCAGGGGGGCGTTGGCGCCATGGAGCGCAGGAACGCAGCCAAGTCAGAGCTGTTCTACGGCTTCCTGGATGGCTCCGGTCTCTACCACAACAAAGTCGATAAAGCCTGCCGATCCCGCATGAACGTGCCGTTTTTCCTGCGCGAGGAACGTCTCAACGAAGCCTTCCTGGCGGGTGCACGTGAGCATGGCCTGCTTCAGCTCAAGGGGCACAAGTCTGTCGGCGGCATGCGGGCCAGCTTATACAACGCGATGCCACTGGACGGCGTTCAGGCATTGGTGGATTACATGCGCGACTTTGAAAGAACAAGGGCCTGATCAGGATGACGCAACCCAACCAGTCGGAAGCTCTTGGCGCGCTGCGGTTGCAGATCGACGCCCTCGATCAGCAATTGCTCTCGCTGCTCAACCTGCGCGCACGGGTGGCCGAACAGGTGGGAGAAATCAAGCGGCAGGAGGGATCGCCGTTCTTCCGCCCAGACCGGGTGGCACAGGTCATCGAAAAAATCCAGTCGGCCAATCAAGGACCATTGCTGAACCAGCATGTGGCATCCATCTGGCGGGAAATCATGTCGGCCTGCCTGGCCCTGGAGGCTCCCCAACGGGTGGCGGTCCTTGGGCCGCAGGGCACATTCTGCGAACAGGCCGCGGTGGATTTTTTTGGCGGCGCTGCCAACCTGATCTATTGCGCCAACTTCGACGAGGTATTTCATGCCACTGCCGCCGGCACTGCCCAGTACGGTGTGGTCGGCATGGAGAACTCCACCGAAGGCGTGGTGGCACGTTCGCTGGACCTGTTCCTGCGTTCTCCGGTGCATGTGGTGGGGGAAGTCAGCCTCCTGATCCGCCACAACCTGCTGCGGCAGGTGAACCACCTGGACGGTATTGAAGTCGTGATGGCGCATCCACAAGCACTGGCGCAATGCCAGAACTGGCTGTCGCAACATCTTCCCCATGCCGAGCGACGCGCCGTGTCGAGCAACGCCGAGGGTGCGCGGCTGGCGGCCACCAATCCAGCCTGGGCAGGACTGGCGAGCGAACGCGCAGCCGCCCAGTTCGGGCTGCACATCGTGGCCCATGCCATACAGGACGAAGCCTACAACCGCACCCGGTTTGCCGTGATCTGTCTCCCGCAAACCCTGGCGATGCCGCCAGCGTCCGGCAAGGACTGCACCAGCCTCGTGGTGTCGGTGCCAAACCGGCCCGGAGCCGTGCACGATTTGCTGGTTCCGCTGAAAAACAATGGGGTTTCCATGACCCGGTTCGAGTCACGGCCTGCAAAATCGGGACAATGGGAGTATTACTTCTATATCGACATTGCTGGGCATCCTTCCCAGCCGCATGTCGCCGCTGCCCTGCAGGAACTCAAGGGTCTGTGCGCCTTCTACAAGGTGCTGGGTGCCTACCCTGTGGCCGACTGATGTGGCCCTCCTCACCTTGATGTCTGCATATGTTTGAACAACTCGGCCTGATCGGCTGTGGCCTGATGGGCGGCTCTTTTGCTTTGGCGCTCAAAAAGGCGGGCCTGGTCAAACGGGTGGTGGGCTACAGCAAGTCACCCTCCACGACAGAAAAGGCCCGCCAACTCGGCGTGATTGACGTGGAAGCGCCTTCCGCGCTCCTTGCCGTCTCCGGGGCGGATCTGGTGCTGCTTGCCGTTCCGGTAGCGGCTACCGAGGCGACATTCAAGGCCATCCGCCACCTGGTGACATCCGGTACGCTGATCATGGACGTGGGGTCGACCAAGCGTGAGGTGATCGATGCCGCGCGGCGGGTGCTGAAAGACCAGGTGGGTGTTTTTGTACCGGCACACCCCATTACGGGCAAGGAGCTGTCGGGCGTTGAGCATGCCGACGCCGAGCTGTACCGCGGGCGCCAGGTAATCCTCACACCCATCGAACGAACCCAGACCATTCAGCTGGAGAAGGCAAAGCAGGTGTGGACCGCTCTGGGATGCGAGGTCCGCCAGATGTCGCCCGAAGCACACGATGCTGCGTACGCCGCCGTCAGCCATCTTCCGCACATGATTGCCTTCGCTCTCATGAATGCCATCAACGGTCAGACCCAATCCGATGCCTTCCTCTCCCTTGCAGGACCGGGTTTCAGGGATTTCACGCGCATCGCGGCCAGCGATCCCCAGGTTTGGAGAGACATCCTCATTTCCAACCGGGAGGAACTGCTGGCACAGTCGCGCATGTTCCAGAGAGCTTTGCACACAATCGAAACCGCCATCGTCTCCGGCAATCCCGACGCCCTCGAAGCCTTGATCGAGTCGGCCAGTGAATCGCGGGGCAAATGGCGGATGACGGCCGCGGTCAAGCACCAGGCCTGACCTGCGGTTTTCCTGCAGCGGCCCATGTCCGCTGGCCCCGTCCGTTTGCCCTCGCACCACCAGCGCGCATGTACTCCATCCCTTTCCTCGATGTCCCTCCGCTGAACCACGCCGGTGGCACCGTTCGCCTGCCAGGGTCGAAAAGCATTTCGAACCGGGTTCTGCTGCTGGCAGCACTCAGCGATGGGGTCACCGAAGTGGTCGACCTGCTGGATTCGGACGACACCCGCGTGATGCTGGATGCATTGCAGATCCTGGGCTGTGGACTCGAGCGCCGACCCGATGGCCCGCTTCTGGTCCGCGGGCTGGGCGGTCAGTTACCGGTTCAGCAGGCAACGCTGTTTCTTGGCAACGCGGGAACGGCCATGCGGCCGCTCACCGCTGCGCTGGCGATCCTGACTGCCCTGCATGGCGGAGCGTTCGAGCTTGGCGGCATCGCGCGCATGCACGAGCGCCCTATCGGCGACCTGGTGGATGCCTTGCGCGCCCTGGGCTGCGCAGTGCATTGTCCGTTGCGTGAGGGCTTCCCTCCCCTGCGGGTCGGCGATGGTCAACGCCGCGCCCTCGGGCTTGGGACAGCCATCAAGGTGCGTGGCGACGTGTCCAGCCAGTTCCTGACGGCTCTGCTCCTGGCATTGCCGCTGGCGTCGACCGATCTACCGATTGACATCGAGGTCGTGGGAGAACTGATCTCCCGCCCCTACATTGAAATCACACTCAACCTGCTGCAGCGTTTCGGCGTGAATGTGCAGCAGGACCGCTGGCAACGCTTTACGGTGCCTGCGGGCAGCCGCTACCGGTCACCCGGGCGAATTGCCGTCGAGGGCGATGCTTCGTCAGCCAGCTACTTCATTGGTCTGGGAGCCATTGCGCCACCCTCTTCGGCGCAGCCCGATGGCATCACCATCGATGGCATTGGCTTGAACTCGATCCAGGGTGACATCCGCTTCGTTGATGCCGCACGGCAGATGGGTGCGGTGATCGAGGCCAAAGGTGACTCGCTGGTGATACGTCGCGGGGCCTGGCCACTGAAGGCCATCGACATCGACTGCAATCACATTCCAGACGCAGCAATGACCTTGGCCGTCCTGGCCCTGTACGCCGACGGGCCCAGCACACTGCGCAACATTGCCAGCTGGCGCGTCAAGGAAACGGACCGCATCGCAGCCATGGCGAACGAGTGCCGAAAGCTTGGCGCCACAGTCGACGAAGGCGCGGACTACATTCGCATCCGACCGCCAGCCAGTCACTCCGCGTGGCGGCCCGCGCGCATCCACACGTATGACGACCACCGGGTGGCCATGTGCTTCTCACTGGCAGCCTTCAATCCGGCGAGTCTGCCCGTTCGCATCGAAGACCCGCGCTGCGTGGGTAAAACCTTTCCAGATTATTTCGAAACCTATTTTTCGGTCTGCGAGGCAGCCCTGCACCAGATTCCGGTGATCTGCATCGATGGGCCCACGGCATCGGGCAAGGGGACCCTGGCCGCTGCCGTTGCTGAGGCGCTGGGATACCACCTGCTGGACTCGGGTGCGCTGTACCGTCTGGTAGGGCTGGCGGCGGATCGGGCTGGCCTGTCGACAGCAGATCAGGACATTCAGAATCGAGACCATGCGAAACGACTGGGAGCACTGGCGGCGGGCATGCAGGTGAACTTCACCGGGCGGCGGGTAACGCTGGAGGGCATCGATGTCACCGAATCTCTTCGCAGCGAGGCGGCTGGGATGGCTGCGTCCCGAGTGTCCGCCGTCCCGGAGGTACGTACAGCGCTGCTGAGCCTGCAGCATGGTTTCCGCCGGTTACCCGGCCTTGTAGCGGACGGCAGGGACATGGGCACAGTGATTTTTCCCCATGCTCCCCTGAAGGTTTACTTGACAGCCAGCGCCGCCAAACGTGCCGAACGCAGACATAAGCAATTGATTTCAAAAGGAATTACTGTTAACATCGACGATCTTCTGGCTGACTTGATGCGGCGGGATGCTCGGGATACGTCCCGTGCGGACGCCCCATTGAGACCGGCTGAAGACGCCCTGCATCTGGACAACTCCACCCTGAGCATCGCCGAATCGGTGCAAATGGTGCTGAACTGGTGGCAGGGCAAAACGGCTTTTTCGGGCACCACCACCTGATCGGGCTGTCACGTTGGCCCAGAAGTCCCCGCCGGGTGTTCTCAACCCGCAGGTCTGATGGTTCTTCACCCTTAACCCTGCGGTGCTCCGGCCCGCAACGTCATCACCGCCCATTCGTCCCACTCCGCGGTTCATGCTGGCATGCAGCCTCGGGCGACGTTGAGCGGTTCTAGGAAATTCAATGTCTGAATCTTTTGCCGCCCTGTTCGAAGAGTCCCTGAAACGCGCCGAAATGCGCTCGGGCGAAGTCATCACCGCCGAGGTCGTTCGCATCGAGCACAACCACGTGGTGGTCAACGCCGGTCTGAAATCGGAAGCCTACGTGCCGCTGGCCGAATTCAAGAACGACCTGGGTGAACTCGAAGTGCAGGTGGGCGACTTTGTGTCCGTGGCCATCGACTCGGTCGAAAACGGCTTCGGCGACACGCTGCTGTCCCGCGACAAGGCCAAGCGCCTTGCTTCGTGGATGTCGCTGGAAAAGGCTCTGGAATCCGGCGATTTCGTCACCGGCACCACCAGCAACAAGGTCAAGGGCGGCCTCAAGGTCATGGTCAATGGCATCAGCGCCTTCCTGCCGGGCTCGCTGGTCGACAGCCGTCCCACCAAGGACCTGACGCCCTACGAAAACAAGACCATGGAGTTCAAGGTCATCAAGCTGGACCGCAAGCGCAACAACGTGGTGCTGAGCCGCCGCGCCGTCGTGGAAGCCTCCATGGGCGAAGAGCGCGCCAAGCTGATGGAAACCCTGAAGGAAGGCGCCATCGTCAATGGCGTGGTCAAGAACATCACCGAATACGGCGCGTTCGTGGACCTGGGTGGCATCGACGGCCTGCTGCACATCACCGACATGGCATGGCGCCGCGTGCGTCACCCGAGCGAAGTGGTGCAGGCCGGCCAGGAAATCACCGCCAAGATCCTCAAGTTCGACACCGAGAAGCAGCGCGTTTCCCTGGGTCTGAAGCAGATGGGCGACGATCCCTGGATGGGCGTTTCGCGCCGCTACCCGCAAGGCACCCGCATGTTCGGCAAGATCACCAACATCGCCGACTACGGTGCGTTTGTGGAACTCGAGCCGGGCATCGAGGGCCTGGTGCACGTGTCCGAAATGGACTGGACCAACAAAAACGTGGCTCCGAACAAGCTGGTGTCGCTGGGCGACGAGGTCGAAGTCATGGTGCTCGACATCGACGAAGACAAGCGCCGCATCTCCCTGGGCATGAAGCAGTGCCGCGCCAACCCCTGGCACGAGTTTGCAGAGGCCACCAAGCGCGGCGACCGCGTCAAGGGCCCGATCAAGTCGATCACCGACTTCGGCGTATTCGTGGGCCTGGCTGCCGGCATCGACGGCCTGGTGCACCTGTCCGACCTGTCCTGGAACGAGACCGGTGAAGCCGCCGTGCGCAACTTCAAGAAGGGCCAGGAAGTTGAAGCCATCGTGCTGGCCATCGACGTGGAGCGCGAGCGCATTTCCCTGGGTATCAAGCAGCTCGACGGCGACCCGTTCACCACCTTCGTGTCGGTGAATGACAAGGGTTCCATCGTGACCGGCAAGGTCAAGACGGTGGACGCCAAGGGCGCCGAGATCGACCTGGGCGAAGACGTGCTGGGTTACCTGCGCGCCAGCGAAATCAGCCGCGACCGCGTGGAAGATGCGCGCAACGTGCTGAAAGAAGGCGACGAAGTGAGTGCTGTGGTGACCAACGTGGATCGCAAGACCCGCAACATCCAGCTCTCCATCAAGGCCAAGGACGCTGCCGACCAGCAGGAAGCCATGGCTTCCCTGAGCCAGCAGTCTGCCCGCGAGAACGCCGGTACCACCAGCCTGGGTGCCCTGCTGCGCGCCAAGCTGGACAACAACGGCTGACAGGCCTTTCGGCCGTCCGGTGACCTGCATCCGCGAACCCTCGCGGATGCAGGCTGCCGGCAGCCGGGTACAGCACGCACATGACCCGATCCGATCTTGTTGAAGCGCTGGCGAGCCGGTTTGGCCAGCTCACCCACCGGGATGCCGAGTTCGCCGTGAAGGCCATACTCGACGCCATGGGGGACGCACTGGTCAAAGGCCACCGGATCGAAATTCGCGGTTTCGGCAGTTTTTCGGTGAACCGGCGCTCTCCCCGGGTCGGACGCAATCCACGTTCAGGGGAAAGCGTGATGATTCCGGAAAAACGCGTGCCGCACTTCAAGCCAGGCAAGGCGCTGCGCGAGCAGGTTGATGCCCGGACTGCACAGATGCTGGGCCATGACCGGGAATCGACCCGACCATAAAAACGGGATCGCTACAATCGACGCACCACTACAGGGACGACGATTTGAGATACCTGATGTGGCTGCTCAACGCAGCCATTTTTTTTGTGCTTTTCGCGTTCGCACTGAACAACCAGGACAGTGTCACCCTGAGCCTGTTTTTCGGTGCAAAGTGGCAGGCACCTCTGGTGCTGGTTCTGCTGCTGGCAGTGATTGTTGGCGTAGTTCTGGGCGTTGTTGTCATGCTGCCCTTGTGGCTGCGGGCACGGCGGGCCCGCAAACCCGTGCGGCCCATCCAGGACAAGACGGACACAGACACCAGCCAGTTGTCCGACCATCAGGACACCACCCATGGACCTTGACCTGACCTGGCTGTTGTGGGGGTTGCCATTGGCCTTTGCGCTGGGCTGGGTCGCTTCCCGGCTGGATCTCCGGCAATGGCGGATGGAGGGCCGGCAGGCGCCAAAAGCCTACTTCAGGGGGCTGAACCATCTGCTGAACGAACAGCAGGATCAGGCCATCGACGCATTCATCGAAGCGGTTCAAAGCGACCCGGACACAGCTGAACTGCACTTTGCCCTTGGCAACCTGTTTCGCCGGCGAGGCGATTACGACCGCGCTGTTCGCGTGCACGAACACCTGCTGTCGCGCGCAGACATCGGTCGCAAGGAGCGCGATCGCGCCCAGCACGCCCTGGCCATGGATTTTCTCAAGGCAGGCCTGCTGGACCGCGCCGAAGCGGCTCTGCACCGGTTGGAGGGTTCGGCTTTCGAAGCGGAAGCGTTTCTCGCCCTGCTCGCCATTTACGAGCGCTCGCGCGACTGGGCGCAGGCCCGCCTGATTGCCGAGAAACTGGAGAACGCCGATCAGGGCAGTTTTGCCAACCGGCTGGCGCACTACATGTGCGAGGAAGCGGACCAGGCCCTGCGCAGTGGCGACGGCGACGCCGCACTGAAGCTGCTGTCCGCTGCGGTCGCACGGGCGCCGCAACTGGCGCGTGGATGGCTGGCACTGTCGTCGCTGCATGCGCAGGCGGGCCGGCACGATGCGGCGTTTCTTGCGCTGAAGGAAATTCCGCGCCATGCACCGGCTGCATTGCCGTTGGCCGCCCGCGCGTTGGCGGAGTTGGGCCAGCAGTCCGGTCGGGAAGGTGAGGCGATGCAGTTGCTGGCAGCGAGTGATCTGCGTGGCCCCTCCATCGACGTGACGGAAGCTCTGGCCCTGTTGAGCCCGAGCCCCGAGCAGACGCGTGCCCAGTACCTCAGCCACCTGAAGCGCGAGCCATCCCTGGTGCTGGCCACCCAATGGCTGGCGGGGGAACCGTTCTCCGATCCGTCGGCGCACGCCACGGTGCAGGCGGCTCTGGCACAGGCAAGTGCACCGCTCAAGCGCTACCGCTGCGCGGCCTGCGGTTTTGAGGCCCAACAGCACTTCTGGCATTGCCCGGGCTGCCAGGCCTGGGACAGTTACCCAGCCCGGCGGGTGGAGGAGCTGTAAGCGAACGGGTGCCACACCTTGCCCTGGAGGCTCACCCTACAGAGCAAGGTTTTGGTCCCCCTAGGGTGCGCCGTAACCGCCACCTCCGGGCGTGTGGATCTCGAAGATGTCACCACGGGCCATTTCGGCTTGGCCGATGTGGCCCAGTGTTTCCACCACCCCGCTCGATCGCACCACCCGATTGATGCCCACCTGCCCGGACTCCCCCCCAGCTACACCGAACGCCCCATGCACCCGCCCATTGGACAGGATGCTGGCGGTCATGTTCTCCAGGAAGCGCACGCGGCGGACGCCGCCGTTGCCGCCTTTCCAGCGCCCTACTCCTCCAGACCCCTCGCGGATTTCGTAACTTTCCAGACGAACCGGGAAACGGAACTCCAGCACTTCCGGGTCGGTGAGGCGTGAGTTGGTCATGTGGGTCTGGACCACGCTGGTGCCGTCGAACCCTTCGCCCGCACCGCTGCCGCCCGAGATGGTTTCGTAGTACTGGTGGGTGGCGTTGCCGAAGGTGAAGTTGTTCATGGTGCACTGGCTGGCGGCCATCACGCCCAGCGCGCCGTACAAGGCGTTGGTGATGCAGCTGGAGGTTTCCACGTTGCCGGCCACCACCGACGCCGGCGGATTGGGGTTGAGCATGGAGCCAGGCGGAATGATCACTTTGAGCGGCTTGAGGCATCCGGCATTGAGCGGGATGTCATCGTCCACCAGGGTGCGGAACACGTAAAGCACGGCTGCCATGCAGACCGCCGTGGGTGCATTGAAGTTGTTGAGTTGCTGCTCCGAGGTGCCGGTGAAATCGATCTCGGCGCTGCGCTCCCGGGCATTGACGCGAATGGCCACGCGGATCTGTGCACCGTTGTCCAGCGGGAGGGTGAACGCGCCGTCCTTGAGACGGGTGATGACGCGCCGCACCGACTCTTCGGCGTTGTCCTGCACGTGGCCCATGTAGGCCTGCACCACATCCAGGCCGAACTGGTCGACCATCTTGCGCAGCTCCTGGACGCCTTTTTCGTTGGCGGCAATCTGCGCCTTCAAGTCGGCCATGTTCTGCTGGGGATTGCGCGAAGGGTATTCGCCGCTTTGCAGCAGCGCCACCATTTCGGCTTCCCGCAAGGCGCCCCGGTCCACCAGTTTGACATTGTTGATTTGAACGCCCTCTTCCGCGATGCGGGTGGAGAAGGGTGGCATGGAGCCAGGTGTGGTGCCGCCGATGTCGGCATGGTGGCCACGACTGCCCACATAGAACAGCGGTTTGTCCAGGCCGGATGCTGCCAGATACACCGGCGTGATGACG
>JALORL010000206.1 GCA_025458915.1 Hydrogenophaga sp. | reverse complement strand
GTACCGCACCATCGGTCTGGCGGCCGACCTGATGCAGGAAATGGGCATGGCCGTTGCCCAGCTGCCCGGCGGTGAAATCGTTCCCGCCATGCAGCGCGGTGTGATCGACGCGTTCGAATTCAACAACCCCACGGCCGACATGCGCTTCGGTGCGCAGGACGTGTCGAAGTTCTATTCGATGGGCTCCTTCCACCAGGCCCAGGAATTCTTCGAGATCATCTTCAACAAGGACAAGTACAACGCCTTGCCAGCGGATCTCAAGGCCATCCTGAAGTACGCAGCCGAAGCCGCCTCGACCGCCTCCACCGCCCTGGCGCACGACAACTACTCCAGGGACCTGCAGGAGCTGATCGTCAAGCACAAGGTCCAGGTGTCGCGCACCACCGAAGACGTGTACCGCGGCCAGCTGGCCGCCTGGGACGTCGTCACGGCCAAGCTGGAAAAGGAGGTCGACATGTTCAAGGAAGTGAACGACTCCTTCAAGGCCTGGTCGCGCCGCGTGGGCTTCTACCACTTCACGAACGAAGCCAACTACAAGATGGCTTTTGAACACGTGCAGAAGACGAAGCTCCCGACCTAACAGCTTGCACCCACCGGAAGGCTGTCGGAACTGGTTCTGACAGCCTTTACTTTTGTCAGCAAAAAGGCAGATCTCATGGAACGCTGGATTCGCAGGATCGACATCCTCAGCAAGTCGATCGGGCACGCTTTTTCGTGGTGTGTTTTGATATTGACCGCATCCACCTGCTACGAGGTGTTCATGCGCTACGTGCTCAACAGCCCCACGGTGTGGGCCTTCGACATGAGCTACATGATGTATGGCGCCCTGTTCATGATGTCGGGCGCCTACGCGCTGTCGCGCAACTCGCATGTGCGCGGCGACTTCCTGTACCGCAAGTGGTCGAACCGCACGCAGGCCAAGGTCGACCTGGCCCTGTATGTGGTGTTCTTCTTCCCGGCCATTTTCGCGATGGTCTTCACCGGCGGTCAGTACGCGTGGCAGAGCGCGTCGATTCTTGAATCCAGCGTCAACAGCCCCGCTGGCGTGCCTGTCTGGCCCTTGAAAACCGTGATTTTCGTGGCCGGCGTCACCCTGCTGATCGCGGGTGCAGCCGAAGTGATGCGCTGCCTGGTATGCATCCGCACCGGCAAATGGTTGTCCAGAAGCGGCGACGTCGAAGAACTGGAACAAGTTCTGATCCAACAACACACCGGGAAATCCGCGTCATGAGCGATCCAATTGTTGCCCTCTTCATGCTGGGCATCTTCATCTTCTTCATCTTCCTGGGATTTCCCATTGCCTTCACGCTGATGGCCATGGGCATCAGTTTCGGCTTCTACGCCTATTTCATCGCCGACCAGCTCATCTGGGACAACCGCATCTTCTACCTCTTCACGCAGAACACCTTCAGCGTGATGAACAACGATGTGCTCATATCCATACCGTTGTTCCTGTTCATGGGGTACATCATTGAACGGGCCAACATCCTGGACAAGCTGTTCCTCAGCCTGCAAGTGGGTCTGCGCTTCCTGCCGGGTTCCATGGCCGTGGCGGCGCTGGTGACCTGCGCGCTGTTCGCCACCGCCACGGGCATCGTGGGCGCGGTGGTCACGCTGATGGGCCTGATTGCCTTGCCGCCCATGCTCAAGGCCGGCTACGACCACAAACTGGCCAGCGGCGTCATTGCTGCCGGCGGCACCCTGGGCATCCTGATCCCACCGTCCATCCTGCTCATCGTGTACGCGGCCACGGCCAGCGTCTCGGTGGTCAAGCTGTATGCCGCCGCCATCATTCCGGGCTTCACGCTGGCGGGCCTGTACCTGATCTACGTCGTGACGCGCGCCACGCTCAACCCTTCGTTGTGCCCCAAGCCCCAGAACGTCGACCACTACAGCGTGCTGGAAAGTGCGCTGCTCGTGCTCAAAGCGTTCGTGCCACTCGCAGCGCTGATCCTGGCGGTGCTGGGCTCCATCCTGTTCGGACTGGCCACCCCCAGCGAAGCAGCGGCCATGGGCGCCCTGGGCGGCATCGTGCTGGCCATCGTCTACCGCGCGTTCACCTGGCAACGGTTGCGCGAGTCGGTGTACCTCACCGCCCGCACCTCGGCCATGGTGTGTTTCCTGTTCGTGGGGGCCGCCACCTTTGCGTCGGTGTTCTCGTATCTGGGCGGGGAGCATGTGGTCAAGGACTTCATGCTGGCGCTGAATCTCTCGCCCGTGGAATTCCTGCTGCTGTCCCAGCTGCTGATCTTCATCCTGGGCTGGCCCCTGGAGTGGAGCGAGATCATCATCATCTTCGTGCCGATCTTCCTGCCGCTGCTGCCCCTGTATGGCATCGACCCGATCCTGTTCGGCATCCTGATCGCCATCAACCTGCAGACCTCGTTCCTCACTCCACCCATGGCGATGTCCGCCTACTACCTGAAGGGGGTCGCCCCCAAGGAACTGCATCTGGTGACCATCTTCAAGGGCTGCCTGCCGTTCGTCGGCATGGTGCTGTTCACCCTGGCCATGACCTATGTCTATCCGTCCATGGTGACCTACCTGCCGGACCAGTTCTTCAACCAGGCCGTGGAAATCGAGCGCGATCCCAACGACACTTCCATCGTCAACCCCGACTTCTTCAAAACCGAGTGATGACGGCACACACCAAAACCGTCTCCGAACTCACCGCCCTGGACATCCGCGAGCACCTGCTCAGCGGCCAGGAGACGGTGGTCGAGTTCACCGGCAAACTCGGCCAGTTTGCCGACGCGGCCGACGGGCAGATCCAGGCCTTTGCCCACCGCGACGACCGCGTGGTGGCGCTGCAGGCCGACCACCTGCAGCGCGCGCGCACGGCAGGCCACCTGCCCGGTCCGCTGTACGGGGTGCCGGTGGGGGTCAAGGACATCATCGACACCACGGACTTCCCGACCGAATACGGCAGCCCCATCCATGCCGGCCGTTATTCCGTGAGCGACGCCACGGTCGTGTCCCGCCTGCGCGCGGCGGGTGCGGTGATCTTCGGGAAAACCGTGACCACCGAGTTTGCGACCTCCCATCCCGGCCCGACGCGCAACCCGCACAACCTGGAGCACACACCGGGCGGGTCTTCCAGCGGTTCGGCGGCCGCTGTTGCCGCCGGCATGGTGCCGGTGGCCCTGGGCACGCAGACCAATGGCTCGGTGATCCGGCCCGCTTCGTTCTGCGGGGTGTACGCGTTCAAGCCGTCGCGGGGCCTGTTGCCACGCTCCGGGGTACTGGAGCAGTCGCCCTCGCTTGACGAAATCGGCGTGTTCGCGCGCAACCTGGAAGACATCGCCAAAGTCACCGAAATCATGTCGGGCGACGACGGTCAGGACCCGGCCAGTGCGCGCCAGGCACCCCGCCGTCTGTTCGATGTGGCGGTCTCCGAGCCGCCCCTGCCACCCAGGTTCTGCTTTGTCAAAACCCCCTGGTGGGACGAGGTGGAACCGGAAGCGCGCGAGGCCTATGAGGCCTTCGTGGACCATCTGGAGGGCTGCGTTGTCACCGTCGACCTGCCGGACATCGTGAAGAAGACGGCGCACTGGTTGTCCACCATCAACGAGGTGGAGCTCGGCACCTGCCTGCAACACGAGTGGAACCACAGCCGGGCGTTGCTCAGCGAAACCCTGCGCGCCCGGGTCGAGAAGTCCATGACCATCTCCGGCACCGACTACCTGATTGCCAAGGGCCGCATGGTCCATGTCGCGGGAGCGTTCGACGAATACTTCGCCTCCTACGACGCAATCCTGTGCCCGGCGGCCCTGGGAACGGCACCGCATGGCCTGACATCCACCGGCAACCCGATCATGCAGACTGCCTGGAGCTTTGCCGGATTGCCCAGCGTCAACCTGCCGCTTTTGAACCTGTCCAATGGACTGCCGCTGGGCGTTCAGGCGGTGGGCTCCTACCAGAACGACGGCCGCCTGCTGCGCTCCTGCCGCTGGCTGGTGTCCGAGTTTGTGAAACGGAACATGTCATGAAACAGCTTCAACGCATCACGGGCCTGATCGGCCTTCTCCTGATGGCCGCGTTCCTGGTGCCCTACATCATGAAGCTGCCACAGCTCGACATCACGGTCATCCTGCTGGGAGGACTGGGCCTGGCGGCCTACGACTTCTACTCCAGCGGGAAGGACGACAGCTCCAGCTGACCGTCACGCGGATCGGGCGTGCGCTCCGCGCGCACAGTCCGGTCTGTCTAGCCCTGGAGCGCCCGGGCCAGCTCGTCCATGTGGTGAAAGACGTGCTGCACCGGCAGGCCGGCAAACGCGCGTCCGTGGCCTTCGGCGCAGAAGCCCCACACGGTGGCCCCGGCGGCAAGGCCAGCCTGTGCACCGGTGGCCGTGTCCTCCACCACCAGGCACTGCGCCGGATGCGCTTCAAGGTGCGCGGCGGC
>JALORL010000205.1 GCA_025458915.1 Hydrogenophaga sp. | reverse complement strand
CAGGCCTTCTACATGGTCGGCACCATCGACGAGGCGTTTGAAAAGGCGAAGAAGGTTGCCTGATCGGGCTGACGGGTGCCAGCGTGCACCCGCCCGATGAGAACTTCATTCCCTTTTCACAGGAGCAACTATGAGCACCATCCGCGTCGATGTGGTCAGCGCTGAAGAATCCATCTTCTCTGGCGAGGCCAAGTTCGTGGCGTTGCCGGGCGAAGCGGGGGAGCTGGGCATCCTGCCCGGTCACATTCCGCTGATCACCCGCATCAAACCCGGCGCCGTCCGGATCGAGAAGGCCGGTGGCGGAGAAGAGTTCGTGTTCGTGGCAGGGGGCATCCTGGAGGTCCAGCCCCACCACATCACGGTGCTGTCCGATACCGCCATCCGCGGTCATGATCTGGACGAAGCCAAGGCCAATGATGCGCGCAAGCAGGCCGAGGAAGCGCTGAAGAATGCCAAGAGCGATCTGGATCTTGCCAAGGCTACCTCTGAGCTGGCCGTCATGGCGGCGCAGATTGCGGCCCTTCGCAAATACCGCCAGAAGAAGTGAGCGTGCAGGCGGACTCGAATCCAAAGACCGGTTCGCACCCGGTCTTTTTTTTGGCTGCTCCCCTTGATTCTTCCCGGTGCGATGATTGCGTGACCTAGCCCAACCCCCACTGCATGTCGTCCATATTCGAGAATCCTGACCTGGCCCCCGAAGAGGTGGCGGCGCGCCTGTTGGTCACGCCCTCCGCGCTGGACGATCTCACGCTGTCCGACGCGATGAAGGTGGTGGGTTACATGCGCCCCAAACGCATCAAGGCCGGCACGGTGTTCATGCGCGAAGGCGAGGTTCAGCAAACCGACTACATGCTACTTGTGCTGGAGGGCGACATCGCGGTGGAAAACGACCTGCCGGGGCTGCAGGAAAGCATGGTCGTGAACATCATCGGGCCTGGGCACCTGATCGGAGAGATGGGCGTGCTCGACGGGGCACCCCGATCGGCCACCTGCACGGCCACCACCGACATTGCCGCCGCTGTCCTGTCGCGCACGGCCCTGATGCGGCTGTTGAAAGACCAGCCACGGGTGGGTGCCAAGCTGCTGCTGGCCATTTCCAAACGCATGGCCGACCGCTTGCGGGAAACCACGCGCAAACTGCGTACCTTTGCACAAATGAACAAGGCCCTGCAACAGGAGCTGCAGGTGGTCACCACCAGCCGTAGCCGGCCTGGCAGCCGCGGCAACGTGCCTTGACGCGTGCTCGTTGCCCGGGCAGCCACCGGGAATGTCTCACAGGGGCATCGCGCTGCCGGCAGAATAGTGCCCATGCCCAAACCGACACTGCCCCAGGGAACTCCCGATGAAACCGAGGCGGCCTTCTATGACGCCCTGCAGCAGGGCGACATCGACCGCCTCATGGCGTGCTGGGCCGATGAGGACGACATCGTGTGCGTGCATCCCGGTGGACCGCGCCTGGTGGGACCGGGGGCCATCCGCACGGCCTTTGACGCCATGTTTGCCAACGGCGCCGTGATTGCCCATCCGGAAAAGGTGCGCCGCCTGGAGATGGGTCCATGCAGCGTGCACAGCGTGGTCGAGCGTGTGCAGGTCATGAGCGACGACGGGCCGCAGGTGGCCTGGGTCGTGGCGACCAATGTGTATGGGAAGACGCCGCGCGGGTGGCGCCTGCTGGCGCACCATGCCAGCCCCGGCAACCGCACCGAACCGCTGGACATCCTGCCTGCCCTGCCGTTGCTGCATTGACGATGTTGAACGCCTCCTGCCCACCTGCGGAGGCCTCCGCCAAGGCGGTCGCTTCGCCTTGGGCGTATGTCGCGCCGTGGTGGCTGCCTGGGGGCAATGCCCAGACCATCTGGGCGGCTTTGTGGGCCCAGCGGCACCAGGGCCTCTTGCCGGCATGGAAACGCCAACGCTGGAGCACGCCGGATGGCGATTTCATTGACGTGGACCACGCATGCCACGCGGTGGACGATGCTGCACCGCTGCTCGTGCTCTTTCATGGGCTTGAGGGGTCTTCGGCCAGCCAGTATGCGGTGGCGTTCTCCGACTTTGCAGCCCGTCAGAGAATCCCCTGTGCCGTTCCGCATTTCAGGGGGTGTTCGGGCGAGATCAACCTCGCGCCACGCGCCTACCACTCGGGCGATCACGAAGAAATCGAATGGATCCTGGCGCGGCTGGCGTCTGAGCACCCGCAACGGTCCCTGATCGCCGTGGGTGTGTCCCTGGGGGGCAACGCCCTGTTGCGCTGGGCCGGGGAAACCGGAACAGGGGGACACCGCGTCCGGGCCGTGGCCGCCGTTTGTTCGCCGCTGGACCTGGCCGCCGGGGGGCACGCCATCGGAAGAGGCTTCAACCGCTGGACATACACGCGCATGTTCCTGAACAGCATGCGGCCCAAGGCGCTCCGCAAACTGGAACAGCATCCAGGCCTGTTTGACCGGGAGCTTCTGCTGGCCGCGAAGGACCTCTACGCCTTCGACAATGTCTTCACTGCCCCGTTGCATGGCTTTCGAAACACCGAGGACTATTGGACGCGCGCGTCTGCCCGACCACTGCTGGGCAGCATCCGGTTTCCGGCGCTGGCCCTGAACGCATTCAACGATCCGTTCGTGCCCGCAGCGTCCTTGCCGACCTCTGCGGACGTCAGCCGCAGCGTCACACTCTGGCAACCCGCAAGCGGCGGCCACGTGGGCTTTCCGCGCCCGCTCGAGCGCTTTCCTCGCCTGCCCGGGCATGTCTGTGCGATGCCGGAAGCAGTGGGTCGCTGGTTGCTGCAGCACGTCTGAACAAGCTTATAAGGCCCCAACGCATGGACGATATTGTCAAAGCTGCCATGGCCAAATGGCCCAACGTACCTGACTGCCTTGGGTGGCTGGGGCTGGACGCGCGCGGACGGTGGTTCATGCGGGACGACCGTGTGCAGGCCGCCGGGGTGTTTTCCAACGCACCCGGCGAGCACCACCCGGTCAGCAAGGGTTCCCTGCTGCAGCACGAAAAACTGGTGGACTTCATCCACAGGAACTACGCTGTGGATGCGGAGGGCCGGTGGTTTTTCCAGAACGGGCCTCAGCGCGTTTTTGTGGAACTGGAGGCCGCGCCGTATGTGTGGAGGCTGGATGCGGATGCCGGTGTGACTGCACACACCGGAATGCCCGCCCAGGTGCAGGCCTCCGTGCTGGATGAGGAGGGGCGTCTGTACCTGGTCACGGATCTCGGATTCGGCATTGTTCACACGGCCGACATGGTCCACGCCCTAAAACCGGTGGAGCAAGGCCGGTGGACGCCCGAACCGACGCCGACCGCAGAACTGCCCGGGCGCTTCGGCTTTGTACTGAGCCCGTACCGCACCGGGCTGCAAATTCCCTGACCTTTCCCTGCGCCGGCACAGGCCGACCGCGGGCGTCCGCCAAGAAAAAGGGCCCTTCAACGAAGGGCCCTTCAGAAAGCTTGTGCGCCGCGTAGGCTTACTGCACCGTGGACAGCATGTACTGGACCGCCGCCTGGATTTCCGCATCCGACGCATTGCTGCCACCCTTCGGCGGCATGGCACCCTTGCCTTTGATGACGCTGGCGGTAAGGCCGTCGACCCCCAAGCCGACGCGGGGCGCCCAGGCAGCCTTGTCGCCCAGCTTGGGCGCGCCAGCCACACCGGCCACGTGGCAGGCCATGCAGGCCTGCTTGTAAAGCGCTTCACCGGCAGCGGCAGATGCCACGGTGGTGGCGGCCGCAGCGGGAGCCGCAGCAGGCTCCGCCGCCGCAGGCGCAGCTGCCACCACGGGTGCCGGCGCAGCCGCAGCCGGAGCCGCCGCCGCCTGCTCGGCCGGCGCAGCGGCGGGTGCCTCAGGCATGGGGAAATTGCCACCTGCTGCATTGACCATGTGCACCACGGCGCGGCCCAGCTCGACATCGCTGAAAGCGCCGCCGCCCTGTGCGCCCATGGCCCCCTTGCCATTGAGCACCGAATTCAGCAGGGCTTCGTAACCGGTGCCGATGCGCGGCGCCCAGGCACTGGCGTCTGCGAACAGCGGTGCACCTGCCAGGCCAGCGTCGTGGCAAGCGGCGCACTGCGCCTTGTAGACCGCGTCGCCGGCTTGCAGGGGGCGGTTGGCATCGCGCAGTTCGACAGTACCCACCGGCTGGATGCGCATGGCGGTGGCCAGTTCAGGATCGACGGCGCCAGCGGCGGGCTTGTCGCCCGAGGTGACTGCGTACACCAGGCCGATGATGACGAATACCGGCACCACGAAAGAGAAGAACGACGTCCAGAGCAGCTGGGCGGGCGTCTTGATCGGGCCGGTGTGGGAGTCGTGCGCTTGGTCGCTCATGGTGTCCTCAGGGGTGGCGATTCGCAGCCTGCAAAGGCGCTGGAACAAAGGGGCTGCCGCGTTCGGCAAACAGCCC
>JALORL010000204.1 GCA_025458915.1 Hydrogenophaga sp. | reverse complement strand
CGACGACCGGCAACCGATCTACCGCATCAGCCACATCACCCTGGGCGAGGCCCTGGCCTATTTCCAGCGGCTGGAACTCAAGGGCGCCAAGGGCGACATTGCAGCGCGCGTCATCAACGAAATCCGCCAGCGCCTGAAGTTCCTCAACGACGTCGGTCTGAACTACCTCAGCCTGGACCGCAGCGCCGAAACCCTGAGCGGCGGCGAGATTGCCACGCTGCAGCACCTGCGCGACCTGGGCAACACGGTGCTGGTGGTGGAGCACGATGAGGACATGATCCGCACCGCCGACCATGTGATCGACATGGGCCCCGGTGCCGGCGTGCACGGCGGCCGCGTGATGGCCCAGGGCACTTGCGACGAGGTCATGGCCAACGCCGATTCGCTCACCGGTCAGTACCTCAGCGGCACACGCGCCATCGCCGTTCCCCGGCAACGCACGCCCTGGCTGCCGGTCAACCAGGCCGAGGCCGCCGCCCGCGCGGCGCCCATCAAATCGCGCTTTCCCCTGAGCCCGGCAGCCGAACGGCGCAGCGCCCGCGAGGCGGCGCACCTGGCCACGCTGGGCAACCTGCAGGAAATTCGCGTCATCAATGCCACCGGCCACAACCTCAAGGGCGTGAGCGTGTCGTTCCCGGTCGGGCTGCTCACCTGCGTGACCGGCGTGTCCGGCTCGGGCAAATCCACCCTGGTGAACGACACGCTGTACGCCGCTGTGTCGCGCACGCTCTACCGTTCCCACGAAGAACCGGCTGCACACGAGGCCATCGAAGGCATCGAGCATTTCGACAAGGTCATCAACGTCGACCAGTCGCCCATCGGCCGCACGCCGCGCAGCAACCCGGCCACCTACACCGGCCTGTTCACCGGCATCCGCGACCTCATGGCCGAAATGCCCACGGCGAAGGAACGCGGTTACGGCCCGGGCCGCTTCAGCTTCAACGTGGCCGGCGGCCGCTGCGAAGCCTGCCAGGGCGACGGCGTGGTCAAGGTGGAGATGCACTTCCTGCCCGACGTGTATGTGCCCTGCGAGGTCTGCCATGGCCAGCGCTACAACCGCGAAACCCTGGACGTGCAGTACAAAGGCAAGAACATTGCCCAGATCCTGGACATGACGGTGGAGCAGGCCTACGCCTTCTTCAGCGCCGTGCCCACGCTGCACCGCAAGCTGCAGACGCTGATGGACGTGGGCCTGACCTACATCCAGCTCGGCCAGAGCGCCACCACACTCTCGGGCGGCGAGGCCCAGCGGGTGAAGCTGGCGCTGGAACTCAGCAAGCGCGACACCGGCCGCACGCTCTACATCCTGGACGAACCCACCACCGGCCTGCACTTCGCCGACATCGAGCTGCTGCTGAAGGTGCTGCACCAGCTGCGCGACGCTGGCAACACCATCGTCGTCATCGAGCACAACCTGGACGTCATCAAGACCGCCGACTGGCTGATCGACATGGGGCCCGAAGGAGGTGCCGGTGGCGGCACCGTGGTGGCGCAGGGCACCCCGGAAGACGTGGCGGCTTGCGAGGCCAGCCACACGGGGCGGTATTTGAAGCGGTTGCTGGGCTGAAAGCACCCCGGGGTTTTCGGAACCGTTCGGAGTTGCCCGGAACCGCCCGGGTCTCCAGGGTCTACTGCTTCATGTTCCGGTAAGCCACCCCAATGTTCACCGTGTGCGTGATGGGCCGCCCCACCAGCGGGCTGCGGGCCGCGTCGCCCTGCAGGCGCGAGAGGTCCACGCCGCCGAACACCACCCAGCGGCGGTTCACTGCGGTGGTGAACTTGATGCCCATCTGCACCCCCTCCAGCCCGCTGCCCAGGCTGTAGGGTGCGCGCCCCACCAGCTGCGCCGCGGCGGGCGAAATGCCGAAGTGGGTGCGCATGTATTTCGCGTCGGCCCAGCCGGCCGACAGACCCAGGTCGAGGTGCGTTGCGTCGGACACCGGGTAGCGGTAGTTGACGCCGGCACCGGCGCGCATGCCGCCGTCCTTGCCCAGGATGTCCTGGTCCATGTTGACGTTCCAGGACCAGCGGTCGCCCACCGGCCGGCGCGCCGACACGCGGGCCCGCACAGTAGTCTTGATGTCGGGCAGCCCGATGAACAGCGGTTCTTCGTCGAAGGTGCGGCCGTTGTCCATGCGCAGCGACACGCCGATGTTCCAGTCCTGTGCCGCCAGCAGCTCGGCACTCAGTCCGGTTTCACCGGAGCGGCGGCCCGCACCCAACAAGGTGCTGCCCTGCGAGCGCGAGACGCGCACCGGGCCGAGCTGGAAGTACCACACCGGCTTGAGGCTGACCTTGCGCTCGCCCGTGCCAATGTGCGCAGTGGACGACACCACCGACGCGCCGACCAGGTAGTCGTCTTCGTGGATGCCGGGCTTGTCCTGCGCCCAGGACAGAACGGGCAGGGACAGCGCGAGGGCGCAACAGGCGGTTTTTTGGTGCACAGGCATGGGTGGGCATCTTATCGACCCCGCATGACGCGGCCTGCACAACCCCCATGCCACCGTCAGACAGTGGCCGAATTGCCACAAGACTGTCAGACTCGCAGCTCCCCCACGCCACCGTCCCGCCGCACCATCCGATGGAAATCGAACTCAAGCTGGCGCTGCGCGCCGTCGACCTGCCCCGCCTGAAGGCGCACCCGCTGCTGACACAGCAGACACCCCGGCGCGCCCGGCTGCGCAACACCTACTACGACACCCCCACGCTGGGGTTGATGGAGCGCCGGGTGGCGGTGCGCGAGCGGCAGGTCGGCCGCCAGACGCTGCTGACGGTCAAGACCGCCGGGCAATCCGCCGGTGGCCTGAGCCGGCGCGAGGAATGGGAGGCCCCCACCCGGCCCGGTGCGTTCGACTTCGACACCCTGGTGAGCGATCCGGCACTCGCCCGGGATCTGTCGGCCTGCGCCTGGCAGCTCGTGCCGGTGTTCCGCACCGACTTCACCCGCCTGACCTGGCAGCTGCAGCACCGCGAAGCCCGGGTGGAAGTGGCGCTGGACCAGGGCCACATCACCACCGGCGATGGACAGGGCCTGCACCACGAGCCGATTCTGGAGCTGGAACTGGAACTGCTGGCCGGCCGGCCCGAGGCGCTGTTCGACCTCGCGCACACCCTGGCCCTGGGCCCGCAGGGCCAGGCCGCCAGCGGCCTTTGGCTGCACCCGCAGGACCGCAGCAAGGCCGAGCGGGGTCTGTCGCTGTTCCTGGGGCGGCGGCTGGAACCGGCTCCCGCCATGCCGGTGCGGCTGCGCGCGCAGATGACTCCGCTGGCCGCCTTCCAGGCCGCGGCCCTGAGCTGCCTCGCGCACTTTCAGGCCAACGTGACCGGTCTGCTCCAGACCCCACCCGACACCCTGCCGGCACCCGAGTTCGTGCACCAGGCGCGGGTGGCGTTGCGCCGCCTGCGCACCGGTCTGCGCCTGTTCGCACCCTTCCTCCCCCGGCGCTTCACCCGCCACTGGAACACCCGCTGGCGCGCCACCGCCGGAACCCTGGGCATGGCCCGCGACTGGGACGTGCTGGCCACCGAGCGTCTGCCCGAGCTGCTGGAAGGGGCAACGCCCGACCCCGCCCTGGACCCATGGGTTGCAGCGCAACGCCATCGGGCGTGGCGCAAGGCCCGGCAGATGCTGACGGCCCCGGACCACGCGCTGAACCTGCTGGCCTTCACCCGCGCCGTGCTGGCGCTGCCGGTGCAGACTCCCCGCCAACCGTCTGCCGAACCCCTCAGGCCCTGGGCCCGTGCACTGGTTCGCGAACGCCACCTGCGGCTGCGCACGGAGCTGCAGCGCGCCTTGCGCGCCGGTCCGGAAGGGCGGCACCAGCTGCGCATCGAGCTCAAGAAACTGCGCTATGCGCAATCGTTCCTGAGCGACCTGCTGCCGCCTGGAAAGACGCGGCGCAGCACCGAGGCGCTGGCCGAAGCGCAGGCCCTGCTGGGCGAACTCAACGACCTGGCTACCGCAGATGCCCTGCTGCTGCCCTGCCCGGTCGAAACGGGCCAGGGGGTCCGCCGCCTCGCGCAGGAGCGGCTGCAGATGCGCCTGCAGGAGCTGCCCGCACTGGAGCGCCGCCTGCTGCGGCTGCGCGCCTTGCGGGGCTGATGGAAGCGCACCCCCCTGGAAGCAGGCGATGCGCGCTGTGCGCTTGGCAAATCCCCCATCCACGGCCCACAATGCGCCCACACTTCAGGAGGTTCCATGGCGTCGATCACCTTGCGATTCCTGGCCGAACCCGGCCACGCTGGACCCGGCGGCCGCGTTCAGGCCGGTACGGTCATGAAATGGATCGACGACGCCGGCCACGCCTGCGCCAGCAGCTGGGCGCGCGGCGGTTGCCGCACCGTCTACACCAGCAGCATCCGGTTCCAGCGCGCGGTCAGGGTGGGTGACCTGGTGGAGGTGCGGGCGCGCATGGCGTTCACCGGTGAGACCAACATGAACATCACGGTGGACGTGCACAGTGGCGACATCGCGGAAGGCCGGCTCGACAAGACCGCCGAATGCCTGGTGGTGCTGATCGCGGTGGACGCCCACGGGCACCCGCTTCCAGTGGACCGCTGGACCCCTGAAACCCCCGGCGAGATGGCGCTGGCCAGCAGTGCGCGGGCGCAGTTCGACAGCACGCGGCC
>JALORL010000203.1 GCA_025458915.1 Hydrogenophaga sp. | reverse complement strand
CCGTCGTACAGCACCGCGCTCTGCCCCGGCGTCACCGCCCACTGCGGCTCCGCAAAGTTCAGCGCAAAGCCATCATCGCCCTGAGCCTCGAAGGTGCAGGGCGCATCGGCCTGGCGGTAGCGCGTCTTGGCGGCCAGCGCTCCCGCGTTGGGCGGCACACCCGCCACCCAGCTCGCGTCCTGCGCCTGCAGCGTGGGCGAGAGCAGCCATGGGTGGTCGTGGCCCTGCACCACCCACAGGGTGTTCTTCTCCATGTCCTTGCGCGCCACGAACCACGGTTCATGCTCGTTACCGCCCTTTTGCGCCCCCTTGGCCCGCACACCACCAATGCCCAGCCCCTGCCGCTGGCCCAGGGTGTAGAAGCTCAGGCCCACGTGCTGGCCGATGGTGCGACCATTCGGTTCCTTGATCGGCCCCGGTTCCTTGCTGATGTAGCGGTTCAGGAACTCGCGGAAGGGGCGTTCGCCGATGAAGCAGATGCCGGTGCTGTCCTTCTTCTTCGCGTTCGGCAGCCCGATCTCGGCCGCGATGCGCCGCACCTCGGTCTTGGGCAGTTCGCCCACAGGGAACAGCGTCTTGCTCAACTGCGCCTGGTTCAGGCGGTGCAGGAAGTAGCTCTGGTCCTTCAGCGGGTCCAGGCCCTTGAGCAGTTCGTGCAGGCCGCTGGCATCGTTGAAGCGCACGCGGGCGTAGTGGCCGGTGGCGATCTTCTCGGCGCCCAGACGCATGGCGTGGTCCAGGAAGGCCTTGAACTTGATCTCGGCGTTGCACAGGATGTCCGGGTTGGGCGTGCGCCCGGCCTGGTATTCGCGCAGGAACTCGGCAAACACGCGGTCCTTGTAGTCGGCCGCAAAGTTCACGTGCTCGATCTCGATGCCGAGCACGTCGGCCACGCTGGCGGCGTCCACGAAGTCGATGTTGGACGAACAGTATTCGCTGTTGTCGTCGTCCTCCCAGTTCTTCATGAAGATGCCGATGACCTCATGCCCCTGCTGCTTGAGCAGGTGCGCACTCACCGCAGAGTCCACGCCCCCGCTCAAACCCACCACCACACGCTGTTTCTTGACCATGGTCGGGATTATCCGGCCCGTCGCAAGAGTCTGCTTTGCCTTGTTGACCGCACGTGCCGAGGACTGCACCGGCTGCATCGCTGGTGTCGCATTGCGCAGCAGCGAGCCTGTTCTGCCCCTGGCCACCCAGGCGCCTCACCCATTCAACCTCTCCGCCCTCCCGGTCGGCACCGCCAGCACCACCGTGCGCATGTTGCCGGTGGACGCCACCAGAGGGTACGCAACCAGCGCCGACCTGAGCAGCAGCCCGCAGGTGGCTCAACCGCCGTAGGCCGTGCACCATGGACTCTCACCGCAAGGGGTATGGAGTGCACTACCAGCAGAGCGCGCGACACAACTTGGCGCTTGTGGCCTGCTCCCCAACCGCCGTACCCGTCCGAACCTGGTGAAGTCCATCAGCCACCCGCAGGATGGCGGTCATGAAGCAGAGCGGTTCCACTCTGGAAAGGCGCACCGGCTTTTCTTATACGGCCGGCGCCGGCGACCTCGGAACAGAGCTTCAGCAGCGCCGGCACCAGGTCCTGCGCGCCCGGTGTTTCGGCTTGCCGCATGACCCGGCCTGACCCCCGTGGCACACTGACCGCATGTCTGTGCGCGTCGATCCCAGCGAAGTGGAGTTCACCGCCATCCGCGCCCAGGGCGCCGGCGGTCAGAACGTGAACAGGAGCGCCTGCTGCACCTGAGCGACCACCGCATCACCACCGAGGGCGTGGTCGTCATCAAGGCCCAGACCAGCCGCAGCCTGGAGCAGAACAAGGCCGAAGCGCTGGAGCGGTTGCAGGCCCTGGTGGACAGCGTGGCCACGCTGCCCAAGGCGCGCAAGCCCACCAAGCCCAGCTTTGGAGCCAGGCAGCGTCGGCTGGAAGGCAAGGCCACGCGCTCGCAGGTCAAGCAGCTGCGCGGCCGGATCTCTGGTTTCGACTGAACCGGCCGAGCGCGCAGGCTCAGGGCGTTGCGGGTGCCCCGCTCACCGAAGCGTCTGTCACCACCAGCCCAAGCGGGTAACGCACGCCCGCGAGATGGTCTTCCATGCAGCGCAACACCAGCGGGCTGCGGTGGCGGTCTGCGCTGGCGCGAATTTCGTCCGGCGTCATCCACAGCGTGCGCACGATGCCGGTGTCCAGCGCCATGCCCGGCACCGATTCGCCCAGTACGCGAAGCGCAGGTAGGTGATGTCTTCTCCGGTGGCTTCCCGCTGGAAGCGCGACAGGTACACCCCCACCAGCTCCGTGGGCGTGAAGCGGTGCGCCGTTTCCTCCAGTGTTTCGCGTGCCACACCGTGTTCCGGGCTTTCGCCGGGGTCCAGATGGCCGGCCGGGTTGTTCAGCCGCAGGCCCTCGGGCGTGTGCTCCTCGATCAGCAGGTATCGGCCGCCGCGTTCGATCACGGCGGCCACGGTCACACTGGGTTTCCATCGGGTGGTCATGCCGGAATTATGGAGCGCAGCCCCTAATGCGCTGCTGGTCCGCGGGGCCTGTTTTGCGGCAACATGGCGCCGCGCACGAATGCCACCGCTGGCGCCGGTGCGCTCCGGTTCACGCCGGTTTGGCTGGTTTGCGCCGTGTCGCGCCGGGTAAGACCACGGGTCGCCCCGGATTGGCTTTCGGGTTAAGCTCGCGCCGATTCCCGGGAAACCCCTGCGAGCGAGGAGACTTCCATGCCGCCTGCCCAGCAGGCGCGTCGCGTTGCCGTTGCGACCGGAGGTGTCCCCGCTGGCTTTTTCCAGTCGGCGTTTTCTGATCTCTCCGCTTCAACAAGGACGCATCCATGAACTCTGGCGCACCGTCTGAGACCGTTGCCCCCACACCGCAACGCATCGGGGTTCCACGCGATGGAGCAAGGGGCTGGCGAACGGGCCGACCTGAGCGACGAGGCCTACCGCGAAGCAGGCGCCAGCATTGCGGGCTCCACGGCCGAGTTGTGGAACACGGCCGACATCGTGTTCAAGGTGCGCCCGCCCACGCCCGACGAAGTGGCGCTGATGCACGAAGGCCAGACCCTGATCGGTTTTGTCTGGCCGGCGCAGAACCCCGAGCTGATGCAGCAGCTGGCCGCGAAGAAGGTCACCGTGCTGGCCATCGACTGCCTGCCGCGCACGCTCAGCCGCGCGCAGAAGATGGACGCGCTCACCTCCATGGCCGGTGTCAGCGGCTACCGCGCTGTGGTGGAAGCGGCCAACGCCTTCGGCCGTTTCTTCAACGGCCAGATCACGGCCGCGGGCAAGGTGCCGCCGGCCAAGGTGTTCATTGCCGGTGCCGGTGTGGCGGGACTGGCCGCCATCGGCGCTGCGGCCAGCCTGGGTGCCATCGTGCGCGCCAACGACACGCGTGCCGAGGTGGCTGACCAGGTGGTCTCGCTCGGTGGCGAATTCGTGAAGGTGGACTTTGAGGAAGAAGGCTCGGGCGGCGGCGGCTACGCCAAGGTCATGAGCGAAGGCTTCCAGGCCGCGCAGCGCGCCATGTACGCGCAGCAGGCCAAGGAGGTGGACATCATCATCACCACCGCGCTGATCCCCGGCAAACCCGCGCCCAAGCTGATCACCGCAGAAATGGTGCGCAGCATGAAGCCCGGCAGCGTGATCGTGGACATGGCGGCCGAGCAGGGGGGCAACTGCGAACTGACCGTGCCGGGTGAAGCGGTGGTGCGCCACGGCGTGACCATCGTGGGCTTCACCGACCTGGTCTCGCGCATGGCGCGCCAGTCGTCCACGCTGTACGGCACCAACCTGTTCCGCCTGACCGAAGAGCTGTGCAAGACCAAGGACGGCGTCATCAACGTCAACATGGGGGACGACGCCATCCGCGGCCTCACCGTCATCAAGGACGGTGAAATCACCTGGCCTGCACCGCCGATCGCCGCAGCGCCGAAGCCGCCGGCCAAGCCGGCGGTGGCCACGGCCGAAAAGAAAGGTGGTCATGGCCATGGCAGCAGCGGCCCGCTGCCCGCCAAAACGCTGGCCATCGTGTTCGGTCTGGGCGCGCTGGCCTTCTGGGCCATCGGCGCGTACGCACCGGCCGCGTTCCTGGGCCACTTCACGGTGTTCGTGCTGGCCTGCTTCATCGGCTACATGGTGGTGTGGAACGTCACACCGGCGCTGCACACGCCGCTCATGAGCGTGACCAACGCCATCTCCAGCATCATCGTCATCGGCGCGCTGGTGCAGATCCTGCCACCCGAGGCGGGCACCAATGACCGGCCCGATGCGCTGATCCAGTGGATGGCCTTCGTGGGCATCGTGCTGACCGCCATCAACATGTTCGGCGGTTTCGCCGTCACCCGCCGCATGCTTGCCATGTTCCGCAAGTAAGCCGCCGACACCCCTATAAGAAAAGAGACGCCCATGTCCTCCAGCCTGGCCACGGTTGCCTACCTCGGCGCCGCCATCCTCTTCATTCTCAGCCTGGGTGGCTTGTCCAACCCGGAAACGTCGCGCCGCGGCAACCTCTACGGCATCATCGGCATGGCCCTGGCCGTGGCGGCCACCATCTTCGGCCCGCGTGTGTCTCCGGCCGGCATTCCCTGGATCATTGGTGCCCTGGTGATCGGCGGCAGCGTCGGCCTCTATGCCGCCCGCACGGTCAAGATGACGCAGATGCCCGAGCTGGTCGCGCTGATGCACAGCCTCGTGGGCCTCGCGGCTTGCCTGGTCGGTTTCGCCAGCTATGTGGACACCTCCATCCAGTACACCGGTGCCGAGAAGGTCATCCACGAAGTGGAGATCTACATCGGCATCCTGATCGGCGCCGTCACCTTCTCCGGTTCCCTCATTGCCTTCGGCAAGCTCAACGGCAAGATCGGTGGCAAGCCGCTACTGCTGCCGGCGCGCCACTGGCTCAACCTGATCGCGCTGCTGGTGGTGATCTGGTACGGCGGCGAGTTCATCCGCGCCGAGAGCGTGGCCGACGGCATGCTGCCGCTGGCCATCATGACCGTGCTGGCCCTGCTGTTCGGCATCCACATGGTCATGGCCATCGGCGGTGCCGACATGCCGGTGGTGGTGTCCATGCTCAACAGCTATTCCGGCTGGGCCGCAGCGGCCACCGGTTTCATGCTCAGCAACGACCTGCTCATCGTCACCGGCGCGCTGGTGGGCTCTTCGGGCGCCATCCTGAGCTACATCATGTGCAACGCGATGAACCGCAACTTCATCAGCGTGATTGCGGGCGGTTTCGGCAGCGGTGCCGGCAAACCCGCCGCCAAGACCGACGGTGCCGCCGCCGAGCCGCAGGGCGAAGTGGTGCCGGTGAGCGCAGTGGAAACCGCCGAACTGCTGCGCGACGCCAAGAGCGTGATCATCGTGCCGGGCTACGGCATGGCCGTGGCGCAGGCCCAGCACACGGTGAACGAGATCACCCGCACCCTGCGCGAGCGCGGCGTGACGGTGCGCTTCGGCATCCACCCGGTGGCCGGCCGCATGCCCGGCCACATGAACGTGCTGCTGGCCGAAGCCAAGGTGCCGTACGACATCGTGCTGGAAATGGACGAGATCAACGACGACTTCCCCGAGACCGATGTGGCCATGGTCATCGGCGCCAACGACATCGTGAACCCGGCCGCCCAGGACGATCCCACCAGCCCCATCGCCGGCATGCCGGTGCTCGAGGTCTGGAAGGCGCGCACCAGCATCGTCATGAAGCGTTCCATGGCCAGTGGCTACGCCGGCGTGGACAACCCTCTGTTCTACAAGGACAACAACCGCATGCTGTTCGGCGACGCCAAGAAGATGCTGGACGAGGTGCTGGTGGCGCTCAAGGGGTGAACCTTCAGCCCACCCAAAAAAGGGGCAAGCGCCCCTTTTTTGTTTTCAAGCTTGCGAAAATCTCTTTAACAAGTCGTCGTCTAGGTGATCTTGATAAAAAAAATTCAGAAAAAATTTATCAAGGGCTAGAATCAGACCTCCTTGTTAAAGCAAGTGACATGGACTATCTTCATCGGGCAGGGCGGTTCGTTCAGCAAACCACGGGCTACAAGGCTTTCATTCCTGCCCCTCTGCCGCCGGACCCTCCACTGGCCTACAGCGGTGAGCTGCAAACCCTGCTGTCCGAGGCCGACCGCAACATCGGCCGACTTGATGCACTGGCTTCGATGCTGCCCAACCCCGACCTGTTCGTGGCCATGTATGTGCGCCACGAGGCCGTGCTGTCATCCCAGATCGAAGGCACGCAAAGCACGCTGGAAGACGTCCTGGCCTTCGAAGCCGATGCACTGCGGGACGATACTCCCAAAGACGTTGAAGAGGTCGTCAACTACGTTCGCGCAATGAACCATGGGCTGGAGCGGTTACCCGACCTGCCGCTTTCGCTGCGCCTGTTACGCGAAATCCACGGCGAATTGATGAAAGGCGTGCGCGGTGGCGAAAAGTCGCCCGGCGAATTCCGCACCTCGCAGAACTGGATCGGCGGACGGGGCAGCACGCTGCGCGACGCCAGCTTCATCCCGCCGCCACCCCACGAACTCATGAACGTTCTTGGTCAGCTCGAAAATTTCCTGCATGCCGAGCGTACGCGAGTGCCGTTGCTCATCCGCTGTGGTCTGGCCCACGCCCAATTTGAAACCATTCACCCCTTTCTGGACGGTAACGGCCGCGTGGGGCGGCTGCTCATCACCCTAATGCTGTGCGAAGAAAGGGCGCTGTCCAGGCCACTGCTCTACCTGTCGCTGTTCCTGAAAGCTCACCGCGCCGAGTACTACGACCGCCTCACTGCCATTCGCACGCAAGGTCATTGGGAGCAGTGGTTGATGTTCTTTCTGAGGGGTGTCAGCACAACAGCCCTGGCCGCCACACAAACCGCAAAAGACATCGTGGCATTGCGCGACGCCCACCGCCGCGACGTTGCCAAAAATGCCAAGGCACTCACATTGCTGGACCACCTGTTCCGCTATCCGACGGTGTCGGTCAACAGCGTGGCTAAGCTTATGGGATGCACCTTTCCCACCGCCGCCAAGCTGGTGGCGGACTTCGAGTCACGCAGCTGGTTGTTTGAGGTGACCGGCCAAGAGCGCAACCGCCTCTGGCGCTATAAGCCCTACCTGAACCTGTTCCACCGCGAAACGATGGATGCCATGGTGAGCGTGGGTTCGACTGGCACTGGCTCAACCTTGGTGACCGGGGGTTGAACCACCATCGGTTCTCTTTGCAGCCTGAAAAACTGCAGAGAAAAAATAGCAAATTGCAGAGAAACTGCAGAGTAAAAACGCATGCCCACCCTTGACTGGCTTCACCGCGAAGCCGCTTTTCAGACCGCTGCCAAAGTACCCACCCGCGTGCTGCGACCCCATAGCGCTGGCCACGTGTTTGGCGAT
>JALORL010000355.1 GCA_025458915.1 Hydrogenophaga sp. | reverse complement strand
CGCTGTCCATCCTGGCCACGCAGAGCTCGGCCAATTCCTTCCTCGGCATTCCGGCCTACGTGGCGCTGGTGCCCGGCGGCGGCCTGAACTGGCTGCAGTACGAACTGGTGGTGCCGCTGGCCATGCTGGTGGTGATGCTGGTGTTCGTGCCCGTGCTGCGCGGCCTGCAACTGGTGAGCGTCTACGAGTACCTGGAGCGCCGCTTCGACAGTGCCACGCGGCTGGTGCTGAGCGCGGTGTTCCTGCTCTCGCGCGGGCTGGCCGCCGGTGTGGCGCTGTACGCGGCGGCCCTGGTGGTGCAGGTGTGCACCGGGCTGCCGCTGGTGTGGTGCGTGGTGGGCATGGGCATGGTGACGCTGGTCTACGACACGATGGGCGGCATGCGCGCCGTGGTGTGGACCGATGTCGTGCAGATGGGGGTGCTGCTGCTGGGCATCGTCGTCTGCGGCGTGTATGCCTGGCAGGCGGCTGGTGGTGGCGCAGCCATCCTCGCCTCGCTGGCGCCCGAGCGCCTGGCGGCGGTGGAACTGGCCCATGGCCTGGGCGATGGCGCTCGCGCGCCGGTGTGGGGTTTCGTGGTGGGCGGGCTGGCTGGCGCGGTTTCCGCTGACGCTGCTGTACTGCGGCCTGGGCCTGGCCATCGGTGCCGTGTATGCCGGCAGCGAAGCCCTGCGTGCGGCGGTGCCGGCGGGCCGGCTGGATGTGCTGGTGCCCCGCTTCATCGAGCTGTACCTGCCCGCCGGCTTGCGCGGCCTGCTGGTGGCCGCCATCCTGGCTGCGGCCATGAGCAGCCTGGACTCGCTGCTCAACAGCCTGTCGGCTGCCACGTTGCGCGACTTCGTCGAACCCCGGCTGGGTGAACGCGCCAGTCCGGCGCGCCGGCTGCGCGCGGCGCGGGTGGTCACCGTGGCCTGGGGCGTGCTCATCGTGCTGTTCGCGCTGTCGGTTGGCGACATCGCCAGCAGCGTGGTGGAAGGCATCAACCGCATCGGCGCGCCTGGGCCCGCAACTGTTCTGGATGTGGTGGAACCTGAGCGGCCTGCTCGCGGCCGTGGCCGTCACCTGGGGCCTGAGCCGCCTGCTGCCCCCACCCGCGCCCGAGGCGCTGCAAGGCACCACGCTGAGCGCCGCAGCGCTGCGCCAGGCCTGGGCGGCCCAGCGCGGCACCTGGTGGGGCCTGGTCGCTGCCAGCCTGGGCATGGCCGCGCTGGCCCTGGCGCTGGGCGTGCGCTGAGCCCGGCTGACCGCTGCGCCACGAGCACACCCCGCCTGCTGCTTCCTTCTCCACCTCACCCACCACAGAACGCCGATGTCCCTGCGCCAGTTCATAGCCACCCGAGCCCTGCTGAAGACCCTCAGCGCCATCAGGAACAGCATCCTCTACTCCTGGGACGAGGCCGCTCGCCTCCTGGGCCTGGACGAAGACCGAACTCGACCGGCCGGTGCGTGTGATCCTGATCGGTGCCGGCAACCGCGGCGGCATCTACGCCGACTACGCCACCAAGAGCCCGCGCGAGATGCGCGTGGTGGGCGTGGCCGAACCCAACGGTGCGCGGCGCCGGCGCATCGCCGCGGCCCATGGCATTCCGCCCGAGCGTTGTTTCACCGACTGGAAGCAGGTCTTCGAAGGCGGGCCGCCCTGGGCCGATGCGGTGATCATCGCCACGCCCGACCGCCTGCACACCGCACCCTGCCTTCGCGCCTTGGAGCTGGGCTACGACGTGCTGCTGGAGAAGCCCGCCGCGCCCACCGAAGCCGAGTGCCGGCAGATCCTGGCGGCAGCCCAGGCCAGCGGGCGCATCGTGGGCGTGTGCCACGTGCTGCGCTACACGCCCTACTTCCGCGAACTGAAGGCGCTGATCGATGGCGGCATGATCGGCCAGGTCATCAGCGTGCAGCACATGGAGCCCATCGAGCACGTGCACATGAGCCACAGCTACGTGCGCGGGCACTGGCGCAAGTCGGAAGACACCACGCCCATCATCCTGGCCAAGAGCTGCCACGACACCGACATCCTGCGCTGGCTGGTGGGCGCGCCGGCGGCCGAGGTGCATTGCTACGGCAACCTGAAGTGGTTCAAGCAGGCCAATGCGCCCGAGGGCAGCACCCCGCGCTGCACCGATGGTTGCAAGGTCGAGCCCGAGTGCCCGTACTCGGCCCTGCAGATCTACTACCGCGACCGCAAGCGCCTGTATGTGTTCGACCTGCCTGCGGATGCATCGAAGTGGGGCCCGCTCATCCTCCAGGGGCTGCAGACCACCGACTACGGCCGCTGCGTCTACCGCATGGACAACGACCAGCCCGACCACCTCACGGCCAACATCCTGTTCGCCAACGGCGTGACGGCGGGCTTCAGCATGGAAGCCTTCGTCAGCTATGAGGGCCGGCGCACGCGCATCATGGGCAGCATGGGCGACATCGTCGGCGACATGGAAAGCTTCACGCTCACCAGCTTCAAGGACGGCAAGCGCCGCAGCTGGAGCATGAAGACCGATGCCCACGGCGG
>JALORL010000202.1 GCA_025458915.1 Hydrogenophaga sp. | reverse complement strand
GAAGGCCTGCAGGCGCGAGCCACCGTTGCGCAACAGCGTTTCGGTGGCATGGGTCTCGCCGCTTTCCAGGATCTCGCCGTACACCTTGCCCAGCATGCCGCCGTAGGTGAGCGCAATGGCCAGCACGCCGGCCGTCGGCCCCAGGCCGACCACGCGCACGAACACCAGTGCCCAGACCAGCTCCGGGATGCTGCGCAGCACGATGAGCAGCCAGCGCACCGCCTGACGCAGCCAGAACGGCCCACGCGCCATGCGGCCCGACAGGGCCGAGAGGGAGAGCACGCGGGTGTTGACGAGAGTCAGCGGAATGGCAACGACCAGGGCCAGCGTGACACCGACCGTGGCCATGGCCACGGTGCGCCAGGTCTCCTTCGCCACCATGAGCAGGAATTCGGCGTCGTGGGCCAGCGGAAAAAAGGTGCCCAGGAACTGGCGCGTCACCTTCAGGTTGTCGGCCTCCAGCAGCACCCAGGGCTTGAACTCGGTGGCCACACCCAGCGGCCACAACACCACCGCGACGGCCAGCAGCCAGAACAGGCGGCTCTGCCATGCGGGATCGCGAAGAGGATCGGAGCGCAGCGCGGGGTTCATCACCTGCAGTGCATCACCGCAGGTTGCGGCGTCTGAATAACTTCAGGCGTTGCCACCGGCACCTCGCCGCGCAGCTCGTGCTCGAACTGGTCATACAGCGCGGCCAGCCGTTCGCGGGTGACCTCGGCCGCTGGCAGGTCGAAGGCCAGCTGGCCGTCGCGCAGGCCGACGATGCGCGGGAAGTGCGCCAGCGCCACGTCCACCTGATGCAGCGTGGCCACCAGGGTGGCGCCGCGTTCGCGCGCCACGTCCACCAGGGTACCGATGGCCTGTCGGGAGCGCGTCGGGTCCAGCGCGGACAAGGGTTCATCAATGAGCCAGAGCGACGCGTTCGAGAGCAGCGCCCGTGAAAGCCCTACCCGCTGCCGTTCGCCACCCGAGAGCCGGTCGACCCGCTCGAACAGCTTGTCGGCCAGGTCGAAGCGGTCCAGCGCCTCGAAGGCGGCCGGAATGTCGGTCGGGTAGAACAGCGAGCGCACGCTCTGCCAGAGCGTCATCGCCGGCAGTCGCCCGGCGAGCACGGCCGTGACCACGCGCTGGCGCGGCGGCAATGGTGGCACCTGCGGCGCCAGGAACAAGCGCCCGCGCAGGCGCTGCAAGGCGCGGCGCGGCAGTTGCCAGGGCAGACGCCCCTCCAGCTGCAGCGTGCCGGCCGAGGGCGGCAGCGCGCAGGCCAGCACCTGCAGCAGGGTGGTCTTGCCGGCACCCGACGGACCGATCACCGCCACCTGCTCACCGGAGCCGATGGTCAGGTGCAGGTCGCGGATGGCCGGCCCGGCGCCCGGGCGGGCCGCCGGGTGCCGGGCCGAGAGTTGGGAGAGTTCGAGCTTCAAGCCGCTGCGTCCGCCAATGGTGCCGACCGGTGTCAGAGCAGACCGGCGCTGCGCGCAGCGGTTTCCAGACCCTTGTAGTTCTCGGGTTGGGTGGCGATGTAGCGGGTGGCGCGGTTCAGCCGCAGGATTTCGGCGTGTTCGGGGTTGGTCGGGTCCAGTGCCAGCAGCGCGGCCTTCACCCTGGCCTGCAGGTCGGCCGGCATGTCGGCGTGCACCGACCAGTTGTAGTTGAAGTAACCCGGCGTGGTGTAGAACACATCGACCGCCTTGGTGTCGACCTTGTTCTCGTTCACGAACTTCTTCCACACGGTGATGTCCAGCGCTGCGGCATCGACCTTGCCGCTGACCACCGACGCAATGGTGGCATCGTGGGCGCCGCTGTAGGCAATGCGGCGGAAGTCCTTCTCGGGGTTGATGTTGGCCTGCAGCAGGAAGCTGCGCGGCATCAGGTGACCGCTGGTGGAGCTTTGCGAGCCGAAGCTGATCTGCTTGCCTTTCATGTCGGCCAGGGTCTTGATGCCGGAGTCGGTCTTGGCGATGAACACCGACTGGAACTTGGTGTCTTCCTCGCGCTGGGCCAGCGGCACGATCTTGCCGCCCGAACGCAGGTTGGCCTGCACATGCGTGAAGCCACCGAACCACACCAGGTCCACCTTCTTGTTCACCAGCGCTTCCACCGCGGCGGGGTAGTCGTTCACCGGCGTGAATTCCACCTTCATGCCCACTGCCTTTTCCAGGTAGCTGGCCAGTGGCGTGAATTTGCGAATCTGTTCGGTGGCAGCTTCTTCGGGGATGGTGGTCACACGCAGCACGCTCTGGGCGTGGGCGGCGGTGGCCACGGACAGCACGGCGCAGGTCAAGAGTGCGCTGAAGGTGCGGCGGGGCAGGTGCATGGTCATGGGGTGATCCGGTCAAGAGGGATTGGGGAGCCGGTATTAGACCGCGATCGGGGTACCCGCTGCGCCAGCGGCGGTGTTATCGGGGCTTTGGATGGGCGTTTTGAACAAGTGCCGCTATAAAGACCCCAGGAGATCCCGAGCCACATGACCCGCAATGCCCCCGCACCGCACTTCATCCAGACCCATCTGTCCAACCCCGCTGCGGTTCGGGCCGAGCTTGAAGCCGGTCTGCTGGCCACACCGGCCCATGTCTCGCCCAAATACTTTTACGACGCGCTCGGCTCGCGCCTGTTCGACGCCATCACCGAACTGCCCGAGTACTACCCCACGCGCACCGAAGCCGCCATCTTCGGACGCCATGGGGCGGAGATGGCGGCACACCTGCCAGCGGGCGCCCTGCTGGTGGACCTGGGGGCGGGCAGCTGCGCCAAGGCGGCCAGCCTGTTTCCGGAACTGCAGCCGGCTGGGTATGTGGCGGTGGACATTTCGGTGGACTACCTGCGGGACGCCCTGGGCCAGCTGCAGCAACGCCACCCCGCGCTGCCCATGCTGGGCCTGGGCATGGACTTTTCCACCACGCTGCAGTTTGGCGATGCGGTGGGCCGCTGGCTGAGCGACCACCGCTTGCACAGCGCGCCGCGCACGGTGTTCTACCCGGGCTCCAGCATCGGCAACTTCATTCCGGCGCAGGCCGTGGAGGTCCTGGAGCCCGCTTACGACGATGCGCTGGGTGTGACCGCCGCCTTCAACCGCAACCTGTTGCTCAACGTGAACCGCTGGATGGGCAGCAACTTTCAGCCGGTGTTGTGGCGGCATGTGGCGCACTTCAACGCTGCCGAGTCGCGCATCGAGATGCATCTGGAAGCGCTGCAGGACCAGACGGTGGTGTGGGAAGGCGGACAACGCCGCTTTGTGGCGGGCGAGCGCATGCACACCGAAAACTCCTGCAAATGGACCCCGGCCAGCTTTGAGACGCTGCTGGAGCAGGCCGGCTGGCGCGATGTGCGCCGCTGGACCGACAAGCACGGCTGGTTCGGTGTGTTTGCAGCGCGGGCTTAGGGCACGGGCTGCGGGTTCCTGTTGCGAGGTCGGAGCGATCTTTCGCGGATTGCTGGCGCAACTGGCTTCTTGGCCGCCTATCGGTACAAGGCGGGCGTTGTATCGGGTACTACCAGCTGCTGGGCTTGTGCCTCCCGTTGCGCTGCAGCCTCTGCGCGACCCGTCTGCAGCCACGCCTGGCCGTCAGCGGATTCCCGGTATTGCTGAACCACTGCGCGCATGCCGGCCCGATCCCCGGCCATGGCCGCATCGCTGAGGCGGATGAACAGGTCGTTGATGTCGCCTGTTGTCTGGACTTGTTGCTCTGCAGGCGCTGCCACCCTACCCAGCGGTACCCTGGCCGCCAGCGCGCGATCCATCGGGTCGCGGCTGAAGCATTCGGTGCTTGCGCCGCAAACCTCCTGGTTGATCAGTTCCTTGCGGATGCGGAAACCGTGGTTCGCTTCACTGTCGCGGGTGGCGTAGCACCAGCGGTGATTCTCGGAGCGGTGCACCACGTCCAGCGTCGGGTCGCGTTGCGCATGGCGCCGGGCCAGCAGCGGTTCGCCACCCGCCGTGGCGTTGATGTAGTCCGCCGCAAGGTTGAAGCTGCGATTGGACAGTCCGTTTTGCGCGTAGCTCCCGCCGATATTGCTGTGTGCTCCAGCGACCTCGGTGTTGAGGAAGCGACCGTCCTCCGAAAGCCCAGGCGGAATGACGTTGGTGGAAGGAAACGGGTCGCGCTTTTCGTCGCGCGCGCTGATCTGCATGCCACCCAGTACCGAAGAGGCCAGGCGCCGGTCGTGCCGCTCGGGCTCGCCGGTGCCCACGGGGTCGAACAGCAGCACCGATTGAGCTACCTGGCCCGGCGGAACCAGCGGCGGCCTGGTGTAGTGCACATGCGTGATTTCGCCTGCGCTGTTGCGGGTGTACAGAGCGCCGTCGGGATCATGAATGCCGCGCTCATGCACCAGGCGCGTAAGCGCCGCAGCCTGCTCTGCGCCGCGGCTGAAGCCCACTGCCATGAGGCTGATATCAGCGTTTGGATTTTCTCTCAGCCATTGCGCCGATTGATCGATGAACTGTTTGTAACCTTCCTCCACCCGGGCCGTGAAACTGGCGCCGGTGGCCAGATCGTTGGTGCGGATGACCGCGTTGTCCTGGGTGCCCGGACCAACTACATAGCCGACACCAATGTGGTCAGCGCCGTTGCGCTGTGCCTCCCGAAGCCCTTGCCCTAACAGGGCCACATTGGTCCAATTTTCTTGAGCGTCCTTGCCCATGTGGTTGCCCGTGCCCTCCATCGTGGCCACAAACAGGCGGGTGTTCGGCTGCTTGCGGGGTAGGTGCTCACTCCGTCTGGATGGTGAGTGCCTTTGCCCATGGTGTGCTCCGTTTCAGTAGGTCTGGCTGGACACCTTGATCAGCTTGCGGTCGTTCCCGCTGTATCGGTTGCCTGGCTCGCGCAACTCTTTGGTGGGGATGCGTGTGCGGCTGTAGACGTTGATGGTGCGGTCATTGACCTCGAGGATGATTTCGGTCTGTCCCATGCTGCTGTTGGGGGACACGTCCTCGCGCGGTGTTTCGTGCCGGATCAGCCGGTCCTTGAAAATTTCAAGAATGTCGATGGAGGCGCGCAGCACGGTGCCGTCCTTGGCGCGCCACAGCACGCGTGCGGGGTTGGCGTGCTGCACCTCGAAGGGGGTGACGCCCACCATGTCACCACTCAAGGTGCGATCCGGGTAGCCCGGCACCTTGGTCGAGTCCACCACCGGCCTGGATTCGAGCTTCTCTTCCCGCATGTCCCATGCGCCCAAAGTGACCATGCACGCCTGCGCGTTGTAGCAGGCGTAGCCCCAGTTCGCCCGAATGAAAAACAGTGGCCAGTCCGCCACGGTGCCGGTGTAGGGGCGACCGACCACTTCAGTGCTGGGGCGCAGCAGTGCGGCTCGGGTAGCGTCGGTGTCTGTGGCAGCGACTGCGTGATTCGAAGCCGGTGGCAGACTCTGACAACCTGCGATCAGTCCAGCTAAGCAGGCAGTGATCCACACCTGCCTCCAGCGCACTGCATGAGACAGGCAGGACCTGTGTGAGTTGGGCGTGGATGCACGCAGCATGGAGTTTCTCCCTGGATTGATTTGGGCGGTTTCTAGCACAAACGAAAGCACCGAGGCAGGGGGAAGTGGCCGCCTACAGCGTGTGGGCCCAACGGCGCGCGGTGCAGCCCGCCGCCACACGACAGGCTGCTTCAGGTGCTCGCGCTGCGAAAGCCGGTGATCACGTCGCTGCGCTCGGGCGTGAAGTAGTTGCGATAGCGCGGGTGCCGCATGCGCGGCGCGGTGGCGGGGCTGGCGCCCTTGAGCACCGGGCGACCATCGAACCACGGGGCGGAATAGTCGCGGTAGGGATGCGGCATGAAGCCTGGGAAGGGCGCGAACGGGGTGGCCGTCCATTCCCAGACCCGGCCCCAGGCGAAGCCCGGCGCATGGTGGGCGGCCACTTCCCACTGCGCTTCGGTGGGCAGGGCCCGGCCCGCCCAGACGCACCAGGCCTCGGCCTCGTAGGCGGTGAGGTGGGTGGCGGCATCCGTGGGCGCCAGCGGTTCCCAGCGGCCCCAGCGTTGTTGTTTCCACCCCTGCCGGTCCGCCCGGCGCAGGTAGCGTGGCGCGTGCAGGCCCTGGGCACTTCGCCACTGCCAGCCGGCCGGGCTCCACCAGCGCGGGTCGTCGTAGCCGCCGGCTTCCACGAACGGCAGGTAGCGCGCCCAGTTGACGGGGGCTGCATCAATCTCGAACGCGGGGACGTCGACCTCCAGGCTGCCGCATTCGTTGTCGAATGCAAAGCCAGACCCGGGTACGCCAAAGTGCCAGCGCGTGGCGGGCAGGTGCACCGTTGCCGCCGCAGCGGGGGTTGACCCATCCTGCCTGGCCGGGTGCGGCTTGAGGCCGGCAGCAAACGGATCGAGGCCCAGCGTCTGCGTCATGTACTCCGCGGCCTCGGCGTGCATGTCTTCGTGGAACAGCGCCAGCCGGAAAAAGTACAGGCCGTCGTCGGTGTCGGGTGCGTCGGATAGCAGGTCCAGCGTGTGCTGCAGGCTGGCTTGCAGATCGCGCAGCGTGTCGTCGGCCGGGGGCAACGGAAGGTGCCAGCGGCTGTCGTGCGGCACGTGGCTGGAGTCGTACAGGGCGTCGGCATCGATGCTGCGCGCCTGCTGCCTGGCTGGCGCGCGCTGCGCGAACGGATCGGCTTGCACTCCCCGGTTCCGCTCTGGGTTGCGCGCAATCCACCAGTCGGCAAACCAGCCCACATGGCCCAGCTCCCAAAGCGGCGGGTTCAGCTCGGGGGTGCAGGGCACGCGCAGGTCGTCGCCCAGTTGCTGGCGGTAAGCGGCGAACAGTGCCAGTGTGCGCGCCCGGGCATCCTGCAAATGCCACGCGAGGACATCGCGGCCAGCGGTGCGGGCTGCGAGGGCTTCCGACACAATGCTGAAACCCACCATGACCATGAAAAAACCTTCCCTGTGCATCGTGACGCCAGCGCTGGCAGATGCCAACAACGGCAACTGGCAGACGGCGCGCCGCTGGGCGCGCATGCTCTCGGGCCATTATGCGGTTCGGCTCGCCAAGCAATGGCCCGACGGGGATTCGTCCGACGATGGAACGGCCATGCTGCTGGCGCTGCACGCGCGTCGTTCCGCCGCCTCGGTGGCCGCCTGGGCCGAGGCGCATCCGCAGCGCCCGCTGGTGCTCGCGCTCACCGGCACCGACCTCTACCGGGACATTGAAACCGACGCCAGTGCCCAGCGATCGCTGGCACTCGCGCGCCGTCTCATTGTTCTGCAGGAACAGGGGCCGTTGTCGGTGCCGCACGCGCTGCGCGGCAAGTGCCGGGTGGTGTTCCAGTCGGCCACGCCGCGCAAGACCCTGCCCAAGACCACGGCGCACCTGCGCGCGGTGGTGGTGGGACATCTGCGGGCTGAAAAATCACCCGAGACCGTCTCGGCGGCAGCGCGCCTGCTGTCGCCCGACGAAGGCATCTTCATCGACCACATCGGGCACGCGCTTTCGCCCGGGCTGGCGCAGCAGGCCGAGGCCACCGCCCGCGACTGTCCGCACTACCGCTGGCTGGGCGGCCTGCCGCACGCCGCTGCGCGCACCCGGCTGCAGCGCGC
>JALORL010000031.1 GCA_025458915.1 Hydrogenophaga sp. | reverse complement strand
CGCGCCGGTTCTCCAGCAGCGCTTTCACCATCTCGCGGCTGCGCGCAGGCGAAAACCGCCAGTCGGTGGTGAAGCTGATCAGCAGGAACTTCGCCTTCGCCCGCGCCAGCGCCGCGCTGAGCCGCCCCTCATAGGCCCGCGCCGGGTCGAAGTAATCCAGCGCGCGGGTGATCAGCAGGTAGGTGTTGGCGTCGAAGTACTCGCTGAACTTGTCGCCCTGGTAGCGCAGGTAGCTCTCGATCTGGAATTCCACATCCGTTGTCGAATACCGATAGGCCAGTTCGGCCAACGCCGCTGGGTCGTCGCCATCGGCAGCACGCAGCGTGCGGCCGAACTTCTCGTTCATCACGTCGTCGCTCAGGTAGGTGATGTGGCCGATCATGCGGGCAATGCGCAGGCCGCGCCGCGGCAGCGTGCCCTCCCGCAGGTAGTGCCCGCCCAGGAAGTCCGGGTCGGTCACGATGGCGCGGCGTGCCACCTCGTTGAAGGCGATGTTTTCTGCCGTGAGGTTGGGCGCGCTGGCCACCACCACCGCGTGGCGCACCCGGTCGGGGTACTGCAGCGTCCAGGACAGGGTCTGCATGCCGCCCAGGCTGCCACCCATCACGGCAGCGAGCGTGTCGATCCCCAGCACATCCAGCAGCCGCGCCTGCGCATGGACCCAATCCTCCACCGTCACCACCGGGAAGTCGGCGCCCCAGGGCGCGCCGGTGGCGGGATTGGTGTGGGTGGGGCCGGTGCTGCCGAAGCACGAACCGATGTTGTTGGCGCTGATCACGTAGAACCGGTTCGTGTCCACCGGTTTGCCCGGACCGATCATGTTGTTCCACCAGCCCTCGCTGCGTGGCAGTGGCTGGCCATTGGCGTCGGCGTGCCAGCCGGCCACGTGGTGCGAGGCATTCAGGGCGTGGCACACCAGCACCGCATTGGAGCGGTCGGCATTGAGCGTGCCGTAGGTTTCATAGACCAGCTCGTAACCTGCCAGCACCTTGCCGCTTTGCAGCGCCAGGGGCTCGTCGAAACGCTGGATCTGGGGCGTGACGATCACGTGTTGCACCTCGGGCCTTGCGCAGGCCAAAAAAAACCCGGTACCGCTGGGTGCGAGACCGGGAGTCTCCCCTTTAGCGGCATTTCTAAAGCGCCCGCAATCCGGAACAAATCGGCGCTGGGTGACAGTATAAGAGGGCGGACTGGGCGACGCCATGCCCGGGGTCTGGCGCCGGAGCCCTCCCTGCCTGTTGTTTCGGCGCATCGGCCGCAGAGGCGGCGGAAACCCCCCACAAAAAAGTCACTGGCGCGAAGGCATTCAGCGCATAATGCCTTCGCGAGCGTCGAAAAACCTCGCTCTGACAAGTGATCGGTCGGTTTCGCGTGCTACAGGTTTGTTTGCTAACGGGGCTCCATCGCTATTTTTCTCAGTGTTCTTAGGAGTCCCGACAATGGGCAACAAACTGTACGTGGGCAACCTGCCTTACACCGTGCGCGACGAAGATCTGCAGCAGGCCTTCTCGGCTTTCGGCTCGGTCAACAGTGCCAAGGTCATGATGGAGCGCGACACCGGTCGTTCCAAGGGCTTTGGTTTCGTGGAAATGGGCAGCGACGCTGAAGCCCAGTCCGCCATCGAAGGCATGAACGGCCAGTCGCTCGGCGGTCGCAGCCTGGTGGTCAACGAAGCCCGTCCGATGGAAGCACGTCCCCCGCGCAGCGGTGGCGGTGGCTTCGGCGGTGGCCGCAGCGGCGGTGGCGGTTTCGGTGGCGGCGGCGACGGTGGTTTCCGCAGCCCCTACGGCGGCGGTGGCCGTCGTGACGGCGGCGGCGGCGGTGGCCGCGGTGGCTACTGAGCCCTGACTGCCTGGCATCCGGCCGTACCGACCGGATCAGAAAAAAGCCCCTCGGCATTGCCAGGGGCTTTTTTCATGGCGGCCTTCCGGCTGCTTTGACGCTCTCCCGCTCCAACGCCCTGCCGCCTTACCGGCCGCCCCCCTCGCGGTGCTTGCGGGGCCGGCCGGCCAGCAGCCGGTCGAACCAGGCATTGGGCAGCAGGCGCAGCAACTTTGCCACCACACCCATTTGCCAGGGGATCACCCGGTAGCTCACGCGGGCCTCGATGGCCTGGAAGGCGCGGTCGGCAAAGTCGTCGGCGCTGAGCAGGAAGGGCATGCTGTAGCGGTTCTGGCGGGTCAGCGGGGTGTCCACATACCCGGGCAGCAACGTCACCACCGCCACACCCGTGCTTCGCAACTCGCCGCGCAGGCTTTCGCAATAGGCCACCACGGCAGCCTTGCTGGCACAGTAGGCGCCATGCCCGGGCAGGCCCCGGATGGCCGCCACACTGGCAATGCCCACCAGGGTGCCGCTGCCGCGGCGGCGCATGGCGTGCACGAACGGGTGGAACGTGGCAGCCAGTCCGGTGTTGTTGGTGGCAAAGGTGCGGGCCATCACATCGATGTCGCCGCGCTCGGCGGTGTCCATGCCGACGCTGATGCCGGCATTGGCAATCACCACATCGGGCAGGCCCTGGGCTTCCATGCAGCGGCGGGCGGCGTCCGCCACGGCGTCGGTGTCGCTGACATCGGCGGCATAGACCTGACAGTTGTCGGCGCGGTAGCCCTGTGCATCGGCCCAGGCCTGCGTCTCGGCGGTACGCCGCGCCACCAGCGCCAGGCGGTAGCCGGCACGGGCAAATCGGGCCGCCAGCGCCTGGCCGATGCCGCTGGACGCGCCGGTGATGAAAACCAGGGGGGGTGGGGTCATGGCCGCGGCTGCATCTGGGCCTGCACCCGGCCCTTGAGCACGGCGGTCTGGCGGTCGCCGCGGTAGAACAGGCTGTCGGCCCGCATCTGGTCCTTGTCCCGGATCAGCAGCACCGGCTGGTCGGACGACAGAATGTCCCATTTCGTGAGGACCCGCAGGTACTCGCCGTGGAATTCCAGCCGGGGCGTGCGTTTGCCCTCGGCGTTGCGGCCCGCCTGCCGCACCACCACGGCGTTGCCTTCCAGGATGAACTCGGTCTGGTCGCCGTTGCTGGTGACGCGTTCGGCCGTTGCAGTGGTCAGCAGGCCCTCCGGGCTGTAGTGCCGGATGCGTGCCTTGTCGATTTCCAGCGTGTCGGTGTCTGGGTAATGCCGGCCTTCGGCGCCGTACACCTCGGTCCGGATGCGCCCGTCTGCCCCGAAAACCTTGACCGAAAAACGCTCCATCTCGTAGTCCGGGATGTGTTCGGGCACGCGTTCGGTCAAGGGCACTTCCGGAATGGGCGTGACCCGCAGCAACCAGTAGGAACCGCCCGCCAGCAGCCCCATCAGCAGGATCGGCAGGTAGATGGTGAACTGGTCGAGCACCTTGTGCAGGCGCCGGCGCGACCTTGGGCCAGGCGCTTGGCTGACCAGGGGTTCCAGCGGCAACGCACTGTTCATCGGGCCGCTGCCTCCAGCTCCACCGCGTAGGCGCCGCAGGCCACCAGCAACAGGTCGCACAGCTCCCGCACGGCTCCCTGGCCCGGTGCGCGCTGTGTGACAAAGTGGGCCAGCCCCAGCACCTCCAGCTGTGCCTGGGGCGGTGCACAGGCCAGCGCGGCACGCCGCAGCAGCGGAAGATCGGGCCAGTCGTCGCCCATGGCCGCCGCCTGCGCCCAGTCCAGCCCCAGTTCGGCAAGCAGCTCCTGCGCGGCCGGCAGCTTGTCTTCGGTGCCCAGCCGGCGGTGGGTGACGCCAAGCGCGTCCAGGCGCAGGCGCAGCGCGGGGGAGTCCCGGCCCGAGATGACCACCGGCGTGATGCCGGCCCGCTGCAGCAGCTTCAGGCCATGCCCGTCCAGTGTGTGGAAGCGTTTGAGGGTTTCGCCCGATTCGCTGAAATACAGCCCGCCATCGGTGAGCACGCCATCGACGTCGAGCACCACCACCCGCACCGGCTGGGCGCGCAGCAGCAGGGCGGGCTCGTGGCGCAGCACAGGGTTGAGCGGGGGCAGTTCGAGTGGCATGGGGAAATGCTAACCGGGTCAGGCGGGAGGGTCTCTCGCGCTCAGATCACCTTGGCACGCATGAGGTCGTTGCTGTTGAGGGCGCCGCACAGGCGCCCATGCGCGTCGACCACCAGCACGCTGGTGATGCGGGAGGCCTCCATCAGGTCGGCGGCGGTCACGGCCAGGGCATCGTCGCGGATGGTGCGCGGGTTGGCGTGCATCACCTCGCGCGCGTTCAGGCTCCGCAGGTCGGCGGTGTTGTCGCTGCGCTCGATCAGGCGGCGCAGGTCGCCGTCGGTGAAGATGCCCAGCACCCGGTTGTCGGCGTCGACGATGGCGCTGGCGCCCAGCCCCTTGGCGCTGATCTCGCGCATCAGCTGCATCAGGCTGGCCTCCAGCGGCACGCGGGGCAGCGCTTCGCCGGTGCGCATCACATCGCGCACATGGGTGAGCAGCTTGCGGCCCAGCGAGCCGCCGGGGTGCGAGCGGGCAAAGTCGTCGGCCTTGAAGCCTCGCGCGTCCAGCAGGGCCACGGCCAGGGCGTCGCCCATCGCCAGCTGGGCGGTGGTGCTGGCGGTGGGCGCCAGGTTGTGCGGGCAGGCTTCCTTGTCGACCGAGGCGTCCAGCACCACGTCGGCGTGGCGGCCGAGGGTGGAGCCAGGCCGGCCGGTGATGGCCACCAGCGGCACACCCATGCGCTTGATGAGTGGCAGGATGACCGTGAGCTCTTCGCTTTCGCCGCTGTTGCTGATGGCCAGCACCACATCGCCGGGCGTGATCATGCCGAGATCGCCGTGGCTGGCCTCGGCCGGGTGCACGAACATGGCCGGCGTTCCGGTGGAGGCGAGCGTGGCGGCAATCTTGCGCCCGATGTGGCCGCTCTTGCCGATGCCCATCACCACCACCCGCCCCTGGCAGGCCAGCATGCGTTCCAGCGCCTCGGCGAAGCGCCCGTCCAGCCGACCGGCCATGGTGCTGATCGCGTCGGTCTCGATCTGCAGGGTTTCGCGGGCCAGCGCGGTGGCGCGGACCGGATCGAAGGAGGAGGGCACGGGCATCGGCGGATTATGGCGCCTCGCGTCCGGTCGGTGCCCGCGCAGATGGGCGGCCGGGCCTTACCATCGCTGCCATGAATTCCCTTGACTTGGCACTCCTGTACCTGCTGGCTGCGGTGCTTGGGGTGGTCGTGTGCCGGCAGCTGAAGCTGCCGCCCATGCTGGGCTACCTGGTGGTGGGCATCCTGATCGGGCCGAATGCCCTGGCGCTGGCGCAGAACTCCAGCGGCATCCGTTACCTCGCCGAATTCGGCGTGGTGTTCCTGATGTTCGTGATTGGCCTGGAGTTCAGTCTGCCCAAGCTGCGCACCATGAAGCGCCACGTGTTCGGGCTCGGCCTGTCCCAGGTGGTGCTGACCGTGCTGGTCACCACCGCCGCCTCCCTGGGGCTTTCGCTCATGCTGCCCACCTGGTGGAACATCTCCTGGCAGATTGCCGTGGCGCTGGGCGGCGTGATGGCCATGAGCAGCACCGCCATCGTCATCAAGCTCATGGCCGAGCGGCTGGAGCTGGAGTCCGAGCACGGCAAACGGGTCGTGGGCATCCTGCTGTTCCAGGACCTGGCCGTGGTGCCGTTGCTGGTGCTCATTCCTGCGCTCGCGGCCGACCCCGACCAGTTGCTGCCAGCGCTGGCGCTGGCGCTGGTGAAGGCCGTGCTGCTGCTGGGCCTGCTGCTCACGGGTGGGCAGAAGGTGATGCGCTGGTGGCTCACCCTGGTGGCGCGCCAGAAGAGCCAGGAACTCTTCATGCTCAACCTGCTGCTGATCACGCTGGGTCTGGCCTGGCTGACCGAACATGCCGGGCTGTCGCTGGCGCTGGGTGCCTTCGTGGCCGGCATGCTCATCTCCGAGACCGAATACAAGCACCAGGTGGAGACCGACATCCGGCCGTTTCACGACGTGCTGCTGGGCCTGTTCTTCATCACCATCGGCATGATGCTGGACTGGCGCCTGGTGCTGGACCGCTGGCCGCTGGTGCTGCTGCTGCTCTCGCTGTCGGTGGCGTTCAAGCTGGCGCTCATCACCGGTCTCACGCGCCTGTTCGACGCTCCCATGGGTGTGTCGCTGCGCACCGGCCTGTATCTGGCGCAGGGTGGCGAGTTCGGCCTGGTGCTGCTCACGCTGGCGGGCCAGAACAACCTGGTCCCGCCGCAGCTCTTCAACCCGATTCTGGCCAGCATGGTCATCTCCATGCTGGCCACGCCGTTCATGATCCTCTACACCAACGCCATCGTGGGCCGGGTGGTGGGCAGCGACTGGCTGATGCAGTCGGTGCAGATGACCAGCATCGCGCGCAAGGCCATCAACGCCGACAAGCACGTCATCATTTGCGGCTACGGCCGCTGCGGTCAGAACCTGGCGCGGCTGCTGGAGGCCGAAGGCATTCCCTACATGGCGCTCGACCTCGACCCCGACCGCGTGCGCCAGGCCGCCGCCGCCGGGCATTCGGTGGTGTTCGGCGATGCCGCGCGCCTGCAGGCGCTCATGGCGGCCGGCCTGCACCGCGCCAGCGCGGTGGTGGTCACCTACCTCGACACGCCCAGCGCGCTCAAGGTGCTGCACCATGCCCAGGAACAGGCCGCGCATGTCCCGGTGGTGGTGCGCACGGTGGACGACGTCGATCTGGAGAAACTGCGCGCCGCCGGCGCCACCGAGGTGGTGCCCGAGGCCATCGAAGCCAGCCTGATGCTGGCCAGCCACGCGCTGGCGCTGGTGGGTGTGCCCATGCGGCGCGTGATCCGGGTGGTGCAGGACCAGCGCGATGCCCGCTACAACCTGCTGCGCGGCTATTTCCACGGCGCCGACGACGACGGCCTGGACGACATCGAACACGACCGGCTGCACACGGTCACCCTGCCCGCCGGCGGGCGCTCGGTGGGCCGATCCATCGGCCATCTGGCGCTGGAGGCCATTGGCGTGCGGCTGGTCAGCCTTCGCCGTGCCAGTGGCCGCGCCGCGCCGGTGGAGGACAGCACCGTCATCGAGAGTGGCGACACCCTGGTTCTCGGCGGCAAGGCCCAGGCCCTTTCGCTGGCCGAGGACAAGCTGCTGTCCGGCTGAGAGCGGGGCTGCCAGGCGGGGGATGTCACCCGGAGGTCATTCAGCGAACTGAATAAACCAGACGATTCAGTGGGATTTGTTACCAGTTCGGGTGTGTCAATACCGATGAGTCACTATCCTCCAAGGTCCTCAACCGTTCTGGAGACTGCAAGATGGATCGTCGTTTGTTTCTGGGTGCCGGCATTGCTGGCGCCTCTGCGCTCACCTTCTCGTCGGTGTGGTCGCAGAACACCCCCAATCTGGGCGCCCCGACGCTGCCGGCCCCCGGATTCCGCAAGATCAAGGTCGGCGCCATGGAAGTGGTCGCCCTCAACGACGGCGCCCTGCGCCGCCCCCTGGGGGAAGAATTCGTGCGCAATGCACCGCTGGAACAGGTCAAGGCCATGTTGGCTTCGCAAAACCTGCCCACCGACTACGTGGACATTCCGTTCACGCCCTACCTGGTGGTGAGCGGCAACACCAAGTTCCTGATCGACACCGGCTTTGCGGACAACGGGCCGCCCACCACCGGCCGCCTGGCCGCCAATATGGCCGCCGCGGGCTACAAGCCGGAAGACATCGATCACGTCATCATCAGCCACTTCCACGGGGACCACATCAACGGTCTGCGCAAGAAGGATGGTTCGCTCACCTTCCCCAAGGCCAAGGTGCATGTGCCGGCGCCGGAACACGCTTTCTGGTTCGACGACGCCAAGATGAATGCGGCCCCGCCGGCCGCCAAGGGTGCGTTCGACAATGCCCGCCGCGTCATCGGTGGCCTGCCGCAGGACCAGCTCGTGAAGTTCGAGCCGGGCGCCGAACTGGCCCCGGGCATCGTGACCTCGGCCGCCTTTGGCCACACCCCGGGCATGAGCCTGATCACGGTGCAGTCGGAGGGCCAGTCCTTCATGTATGTGGCCGACGTGACCAACATTCCGTCGCTGTTTGCCCGCAGCCCCGACTGGGCTGTCCAGTTCGACATGGACGCCGAAATGGCCCGCCAGACCCGGCGCCGCGTGTTTGACGCCCTGGTGGCCAACAAGACGGTCATGGGCGGTTTCCACTTCCCGTTCCCCGCTGTCGGGACACTGGAGGCGTCCGGCAACGGCTACCAGTTCAAGGCCATGGCCTGAACACCACGGCAGCCATCCGATCACGAACCCCGGCCCGCGCGCCGGGGTTTTTTGTGCGCGGAACCGACCGGCCCATGTGGCCGATAATGGTCGCCCCCACCTGGATGCACACCATGGACACTTCCGCCTACCTCAAGTCCCATATCCGGACCGTGCCCGACTGGCCGGCCCCGGGCGTGCAGTTTCGCGACATCACCCCCCTGCTGCAGGACCCCAAGGTGTTCCGGGTCCTGATCGACACCTTCGTGCACCGCTACATGACTCCCGAGCTGCGCCCGACGGTGGTGGCCGGGCTGGATGCACGCGGCTTCATCATCGGCTCGGTGCTGGCCTACGAGCTGGGGGTGGGCTTCGTGCCGATCCGCAAGAAGGGCAAACTGCCCTTCACCACGGTGGAGGAAACCTACGAGCTGGAGTACGGCAGCGCCACGGTGGAACTGCACACCGACGCCGTGCATGCCGGCGACAAGGTGGTGCTGATCGACGACCTGATCGCCACCGGCGGCACCATGATGGCGGGCTGCAAGCTGCTGGAAAAACTCGGCGCCACCGTGATGGAAGGTGCCGCCATCGTCGACCTGCCCGAGTTGGGCGGATCGACCAAGTTGCGCGACACGGGGCTCCAGCTTTTCACCCTGGTGAACTTCGCCGGCCACTGACAAGCAGTCCGCGCAGCGGCGCAGAGCGGGGGCGTCAGCAGACCGCAGCGCCGGGCCGCCCCAAGCAAGGTCAGCCCCCTTGGGGGGCAGCGACCCGCGCAGCGGCGGAGCGTGGGGGCGTCAGCAGACCGCAGCGCCGGGCCGCCCCAAGCAAGGTCAGCCCCCTTGGGGGGCAGCGACCCGCGCAGCGGCGGAGCGTGGGGGCGTCAGCCGTTCAAAGCTTCCCGTACTGGGTTTCGCTCAGGGCGCTGAAGTCGCTGTGGGATTCCGGCACCGGCAGGTTCACCTCTTCGCCGGACACCGGGCGGCGTATCGGGTTGGCCGCTTTCTGCAAGGCGCGCCGGAACGCCTCGACCTCGTCGGCCTGCACGCCCTGCACACGGGTGTGTTCCGGGTTGCGGTCAGGGGCTGCAATCGCGGTGTCGCGCTGCTCTGCCGGCTCGCGGCGGGTTTGCGCGGCCACTGCCGCTTTCAGCGCAATCCCCTTCTGGTCGTGCACCGCCTTGCGCCGCCAGTACACGGCCCGCACCTTCATGTCGTGCCGGGACTGGGCGCTGTTCTGAATCCAGCGTTCGATCTCCAGCAGGTATTCGTCGGGCATGCTCTCGGCCGGAAGAGCCAGGTCCACCAGCACCAGAAAACCGTCGCCATCGGCGTCGAGCGTGAGTACCTTGAACTCGTAGCTGGTGGAGAGCACACCGCCACGAATCATCGATTCGCGAACCACCGAAAACAGCTGCTCGCGCCGCAGGATGCGCCGCCCCTTGCGTGGGGAGATCAGCGGCAATGTGGTCTGCACGAAAGACCGGCGGCCTTTGCCCGGACTGCCCTTGCGGCCTTTGGCGGTCTTTTGCGATCGGAGCCAGTTGAACATGAACATGATGAAGGTGTGCGCCGCCTGGGCGTGAGGCAAGTTGGGAAGTGCGGGCATGTGCGCGGGCCGTTCGCAGGGCGCTCAGGTCACCGCGATGCGTTTGGGTCGGTTGTACATGCGGCGGGCCAGAACGGCCGACATGGCCACCGTGACCTCCAGCGCCAGGTCGGGGTGGCGCACCGAGAGTTCGCGGAAGCGCAGCGGCGTCAGGCACCACAGGCGGCAGTCGCTGCCGGCGTGCACCGTGGCGCTGCGGGGCAGATGGCTGAAGAAGGCCCCTTCGCCCAGCACCGAGCCCGCTCCCACGACAGCGATGCGGATGCGCTCCTTGCTGTCCTCGTAGTGCACCGTGAGATTGCCGCTTTCCACGAAATACACGGTGCGGTCCTTCACCCCCTGCTCGATCAGGACCTTGCCCAGGGCCAGGGTCACTGGCTGCAGGTAGTTCGCCACGATCTGCCACTGTGCCTCGTTGAGGTTCAGCGGCACGGCGTCCAGTGCATTGCAGTGCTTCATGGCATGGGCCAGGGCCTGAATGTCGGGACGCGCATTGGTGGTCAGGGCAGCGCTCATGTGCCCAAGATAACCGGCCTCGGGGCGCGGCGGCAATTGCCACTTACCGGTTCTTACAGTTTCACTCCGGGCGGTTCCCGAGCGCGTCTGAACGGTTACTTAGGTGTTATTTGCCGATGCAGAAACGCGAAAAAATTTCCCCCAGCAGGTCGTCGGCCGTGAATTCGCCCGTGATGTGGCCCAGGGCGGTCTGCGCCAGACGCAGCTCCTCGGCCAACAGATCGAGGTGGTCGGCCTGCTGCAGCAGCAGGCTGCGGGCGGCGTCCAGGTGGGCGCCCACCTGCGCCAGTGCCTGCAGGTGGCGCGCCCGCGCCATGAACAGCCCTTCGTTTCCCTGCTGCCAGCCCGCCAGCGCCAGCAGCTTCTGGCGCAGGGTTTCGAGACCGTCGCCCCGCTGGGCCGAGAGCAGCACTCCGTCAGCCACGCCGCCGGGCAGCGTGAGCGGCACGGTACGTCCTTCCACCTGGTCAAGCTTGTTCCACACCGGCACCACGGGAACCCCTGCTGGCAGCGACTGCCCGATGACCGCGTCGGCAGCCCGATAGGCCAGGTCGTCCATCCGGGTCAGGTCGTGCAGGAACAGCACCGCATCCGCGCTGGCAATCTGGCCCCAGGCGCGCTCAATGCCGATGCGCTCCACGTCGTCCACGTCGGGGCTGTCCCGCAGGCCGGCGGTGTCCACCACATGCAGCGGAACACCCTGGATCTGGATGGTCTGCTGCACCACGTCGCGCGTGGTGCCGGCAATGGGTGTGACGATGGCCAGCTCGGCGCCGGCCAGCGCATTGAGCAGCGAGCTTTTGCCCGCATTGGGCTGCCCGGCAATCACCACCTTCAGGCCGTCGCGCAGCAACGCACCCTGCTTCGCCTCCCCCTGCACCGCATGCAGCGAGGCCACCAGCCGCTGCAACTGGCCCGCTGCATCGGCTTTCTCCAGAAAGTCCACGTCTTCTTCCGGAAAGTCGAGCGTTGCTTCCACCAGCATGCGCAAGCGCACCAGAGCGTCGCGCAAGGTGTTCACCCGCTGCGAGAACGCACCGGCCATCGAGCGGCTCGCGCTGCGCGCGGCGGCTTCGGTGCTGGCGTCGATCAGGTCGGCCACGGCTTCGGCCTGGGCCAGATCGAGCTTGTCGTTGTGAAACGCGCGCTCCGTGAATTCGCCCGCGCGTGCCAGACGCAGCGCTGGCAGGGTGTCCCGTGCCGCTTCCATGCAGCGCGCCAGCAGCAACTGCATCACCACCGGCCCCCCGTGGCCCTGCAGTTCCAGTACGTCCTCGCCGGTGTAGGAGTGCGGACCGGGAAACCAGAGCGCCAGGCCGTGGTCGATGGGCTGTCCGCTGGCATCGGGAAACGGCAGGTAGGTGGCCTCGCGCGGCCGCAGCACACGGCCCAGCAGCGCCTGCACCAGCGGCGCAAGCTGCGGGCCGGACACACGCACGATGCCCACCGCACCGCGACCGGGTGCCGTGGCGATGGCAACAATGGGGTCTTGTTGGGTGCTGAGCATGGGGCAATTCTGCGGCAAGCAGCTGCAGATTCGGCGAGGGAAAAAGAAAGGGCCCGCAGATGCAGGCCCGGTGGTGCGCGGTGGATCGATCCAGGGACACCGAGGGTCCGCCCTTCGACAGGCTCAGGACGGCCCAAAGGTGTCGTCTCCCTGGGGGGAAGCCGCGCAGCGGCGCAGGGGGGAGCCTACTTCTTGAACAGATCGAACGGCATGGTGAACTTCAGCGGCACGCCCAGGCGGCTGTTGATGTGCGCCTGCTGCGCGATGGTCAGGATGTTGTTGGTGATCCAGTACAGCACCAGGCCGGACGGGAAGAAGAAGAACATCACCGAGAACATCAGCGGCATCAGCCACATCATCTTGGCCTGCAGCGGGTCGGGCGGCAGCGGGTTGAGCGCGGTCTGGATCATGGTGGTCACAGCCATGACCAGCGGCAGGATGTACCACGGGTCGGGCGACGACAGGTCGGTGATCCACGCCATCCAGGGGGCGTTGCGCATTTCAACGCTGGACAGCAGGACCCAGTAGAGCGCAATGAACACCGGGATCTGGATCAGGATGGGGAAGCAGCCACCCAGCGGGTTGACCTTTTCTTCCCGGTACATCTTCATCATTTCCTGCTGCATCGCCTGCGGATTGCCCTTGAGGCGCTCCCGCATTTCCATGATGCGCGGATTGATCTTCTTCATCTTGGCCATGCTGCGGTAGGCGCTGGCGTTGAGCCAGTAGAACGCCGCCTTGATGAGCACCACCAGCAAGACGATGGCCCAGCCCCAGTTGCCCACGAAACCGTGGATCTTCTCCAGAAGCCAGTACAAAGGCTTGGCCAGGATGGTCAGCCAGCCGTAGTCCTTCACCAGTTCCAGGCCGGGCGTGATCGTCTGCAGCAGCTTTTCGTCCTGCGGTCCGACAAACAGCACCGACTGCTGGGTCAGACTCTGTCCGGATTCCACCGCCGGCAGCGCGGTGATGGCGCCCACGGCGTACAGGTTGTTGTCGACCCGGCGGGCAAAATTTTCACGGGCAACGCCGGCTTCCAGCACCCAGGCCGAGGCAAAGTAGTGCTGCACCATGGCCACATAGCCATCGCTGCTGTTCTTCTGGAAGCTGGTCTTGTTCTCTTCGATGTCCTCGAACTCGACCTTCTGGAACTTGCTCTGTTCGGTGTAGACCGCCGGACCGGTGAAGGTGGAGTAGAACGGGGTGTCGCTGGCCAGACGGCTGCCGTCGCGCACCAGCTGCAAGTAAAGCTGCGGGGAGACGGCACTGCCGCTGTTGTTGCGCACCTCATGCTGCACGGCGATGTCGTAGCGGCCGCGCCTGAGGGTGTAGGTCTTGACCAGCTGCACGCCACCGACTTCGGCCGACTCGAAACGCACCTGCAGCGCATCCTCGCCATCGGTCAGTGCGGTGGGGCTGCCGACCAGCGTCATCGGCGTCTTGTGGGTCGGGAAGCTGCCACCGATCAGGCCGGTTTGCGCCACGTAGATGTTGCTGCCGTCCTGCTTGAGCAGGGTGAAAGGCAGGTCGCTCTGGTCTTCGCTCGACAGGGTGGCAGCGGCGTGCTGCAACAGATCGGCTCCGATCAGGGAACCGCCTTCGCTGTTGAAGGTGAGTTTGAGCACATCGGTGGTGATGACATGCCGCTGGGCAGCCGCAACCGCCGGTGGAGCACCGGCCGGCATTTCGCCGGTGGCTGCCGGCGTGGTGGCGGTGGCAGCGGGCAGGCTGCCATCGCCTGCGCTGGCAGGGGTGGCGGGCGTTGCGGCTACCGGCGCAGCGCCAGGGAAGAACGTGGGCTTCTGGCCGTTGTGGATCTGCCATTTGTCCCAGATCAGAACCATGGATAGACCAAACACCACCCACAGGATGGACCGACGGATGTCATTCATGACGCGTTCTTCTTTTCTGAGGAAGGAGTGATCAGGCGGGTGAACAGCGAAGGCCGTTCGGAGGGAACCGGGTCGCAACCTCCTTCGCACCACGGATGGCAGCGCCCCAGGCGACGCACCGCCAGGTAGCTGCCCCACAGCGCGCCGTGCCGCTCCAGCGCCCCCAACGCATACAGCGAACAGGTGGGTTCGAACCGGCACTGGCTTCCCAGCCACGGACTGAGCAGCAGGCGGTACCCCTTCACCAGGCCCACCAGCAGACGGCGTGGCAGCTCAGCCAGCATGCGGTGCCTGACGGGGAGCGTTGACCGCTGCAGAGCCCGAAGCACGCAACAGTAGGGTTTCCAGTTCAGCGCGAACGGCATGCTTCAGAGCGTCCGACGTGGCGCTGGGAAACGCCTCGCGGCTGAAGGCCGAACGCAACCGCACAACATAGGCCGCCTGGGGCAATGTGGCACCGCGTGCACGCGCCACCTCGTAGATCTGGCGCCGGATGCTGTTGCGCGTCACGGCACGCTTGGCCCAGCGTTTGGGCAGCAGAACTCCCAGCCAGGTGTCAGCCACCGGGAACAGGGGGCGCGGAATCGTCTGCGGGTCCAGCGATGAACGGTGCAGGACGAAATGGGGCGTCTTGGCCACAGAGCTGCCCGCCAGAACGGCCTGGAACTGCGGTCGGGAAGTGAGTCGCTGCATCAGCGAAGCGGCTTGGAACGCCTGCAGGCCAGTGGCTGCCTGGCGTTGCCAGCACCGCTCAGGCTCAGACGGCCAGGCGCTTGCGGCCCTTGGCGCGGCGGGCGTTGATGACGGCGCGACCACCCCGGGTTTTCATGCGCACCAGGAAACCATGGGTGCGGGCGCGTTTGATCTTGGAAGGCTGGTAGGTGCGTTTCATGGTGCAGAGGGTGAAAATCGGAAAAACCCGCAATTATCGCAAAGTTTGGGCGCCAGCGGCAACCGCTGGCTGTGTCAGGGTGCGGCCAGCGGTTTCTGCCCGGGAACTGCGAAGACGTTTTCCCCGCCTGTACCGCCCGCGCCGGAGTGTTTCCAGGCTTGTGGATAAGTCAACGCAGCCACTACAATCGCGACCCCGCCCCGATTCGCTTGTCCACATTTCTGCGCACCAACATCCCCATGATCGAGGGCAAATCCCCAGCCAGCATTCTGGTCACCGACACCGGCCTGTGGCAGGCCTGCATCGAGCAACTGGCGCAGGACATACCGGAGCAGCAGTTCAACACCTGGATCCGTCCACTGTCGGCCACCGTGTCGGAGGACGGGTCGCGCGTGGTCATTGCGGTGGCAAACCGGTTCAAGCTGGACTGGATACGGGCCCAATACGTCGCGAAAATCACGGCCTTGCTGGAGCGTCTGCGGGGTTCTCCCGTGGTTCTTGAGTTGGCGCTTACTCCGCGTGAGGGTCCCAGCAAAACGTCACCTGCGCCCCGTCTGGTTCAAGATCCCCTGTTGTCCGAGGTGCCGGATCTGGCTCCTGTCGAAGTGGTCACCCCAAGTGGCCCGAAGACCCGGTTGAATCCGGCTCTGACCTTTGGCACCCTGGTGGAAGGCTCGGCCAACCGCATGGCGCGCGCTGCTGCCATGCACGTGGCCGGCAGCCTCGGGCAGTTGTACAACCCGCTGTTCATCTACGGCGGGGTTGGCCTGGGCAAAACCCACCTGGTGCACGCGATCGGCAACCACCTGCTGGCCGAACGCCCCGCAGCCAAAGTTCTCTACATCCACGCCGAACAATTTGTTTCCGATGTGGTCAAGGCTTACCAGCGCAAAACCTTTGACGAGTTCAAGGAGCGCTACCACTCGCTGGACCTGCTCCTCATCGATGACGTGCAGTTCTTCGCCAACAAGGAGCGCACGCAGGAGGAGTTTTTCAACGCCTTTGAGGCGCTGCTGGCCAAGAAGAGCCACATCGTGCTCACCAGCGACACCTATCCCAAGGGACTGGCCGACATCCACGAACGGCTGGTCTCGCGCTTCGATTCCGGCCTGACCGTGGCCATCGAGCCACCGGAACTGGAGATGCGGGTGGCGATCCTGATCAACAAGGCGGCGGTGGAGAACGCCGTGATGCCCGAGGAAGTGGCCTTCTTCGTGGCCAAGAACGTGCGCTCCAACGTGCGCGAGCTTGAAGGCGCATTGCGCAAAATCCTTGCCTACTCGCGCTTCAACCAGAAGGAAATCTCCATCCAGCTGGCCCGGGAGGCCCTGCGCGACCTGCTGTCGATCCAGAACCGGCAGATCAGCGTCGAGAACATCCAGAAAACGGTGGCCCCGGCCGCGCCAGATTGCCATGTTCCTGGCCAAGGAGCTCACCCAGAAGAGCCTGCCGGAGATCGGCGAGCTGTTTGGCGGGCGCGACCACACCACGGTTCTGCATGCGGTCCGCAAGATCGGCGCCGAGCGCCAGCAGAACACGGAACTGAACCAGCAACTGCATGTGCTGGAACAGACGTTGAAGGGGTGAGCGCCCGCGCATCCCCCGGGAAAACGGCTGGTTGGCCGAAACCGAAAGACGCCGTCAAAAAGAAGAAAATACCGGCTGCTGTGCCTGCCCAGGGCAACCGGTGGCGTTCAGACAAAATGTGGCAGGTGTCCGACCCTGCAGCCCCTAGCGACGAAAGAGTTTGAAATGATCGTTTTGAAATCGACCCAGGACAAGGTGCTGGCGGCGCTGCAGTCGGTGTCCGGCATTGTCGAGCGGCGCCATACGCTGCCCATCCTGGCCAATGTGCTGGTGCGCAAGACGGGTCCCCACATCCAGCTCACCACCAGCGACCTGGAAATCCAGATCCGCACCACAGCCGAGCTCGACGGCGATGCTGGCAACTTCGCCACCACGCTGGGCGCCCGCAAGCTGATCGACATCCTGCGCACCATGCCGGCCGACCAGGCGGTGGTGCTGGAGTCCAGCGCCGGCAAGCTCATCCTCAAGGGCGGCAAAAGCCGTTTCACCCTGCAGAGCATGCCTGCCGAGGACTTCCCGCTGGTGCAGGAGTCGGCCAGCCTGGGTCCAGCCTTCAGCGTGCCGCAGAAAACCCTCAAGAGCCTGCTCGGGCAGGTGTCGTTCGCCATGGCGGTGCACGACATCCGCTACTACCTCAACGGCATCCTGTTCGTGGCCGAGGGCAAGAAGCTCAGCCTCGTGGCCACCGACGGCCACCGCCTCGCGTTTGCCAGCGCCGACCTGGAAGTGGAAGTGCCCAAGCAGGAAGTGATCCTGCCGCGTTCGTCACCAAGCTGGTCGAGGGCAAGTTCCCCGACTACAACCGCGTCATCCCCAAGAACCACAAGAACATCGTCACCCTGGGCCGTGCGCCGCTGCTGGCCAGCCTGCAGCGCACCGCCATCATGACGAGCGAAAAATTCAAGGGCGTTCGCCTGAACATCGAGCCCGGCGTGCTGCGCGTGGCGTCCAGCAACGCCGAACAGGAAGAAGCGGTGGACGAGCTCGACATCGACTACGGCGGCGACACCATCGAGATCGGGTTCAACGTCACCTACCTGATCGATGCCTTGCAGAACATGTCGCAGGACATGGTGCGCATCGAGCTCTCCGACGGCAACAGCTCGGCGCTGGTCACCAACCCGGACGACAACGCTTTCAAGTACGTCGTGATGCCGATGCGGATCTGATCCGCGCCTGTTCAGAGTCTCCCCACCAACCCGCGCGAAGCGGGTTTGGCGTTT
>JALORL010000201.1 GCA_025458915.1 Hydrogenophaga sp. | reverse complement strand
ATGCTGGCCGTGTCCATGGCCGTGGCCCGCGCCGCGGCCGAAGAGGCCGGCCTGCCGCTGTACCGCTACTTCGGCGGCATGAGCGCGGTGCAGATGCCCGTGCCCATGATGAACATCATCAACGGCGGCGCGCACGCCAACAACTCGCTCGACCTGCAGGAGCTGATGATCATCCCCGTGGGCGCACCCAGTTTCCGCGAAGCCCTGCGCTGGGGCGCCGAGGTGTTCCACGCCCTCAAGGCCATCCTGCACGACCGGCACATCAGCACCGCCGTGGGCGACGAAGGCGGCTTTGCCCCCTCGGTCGAGAACCACGAAGCCGCGCTGCAGATGATCCTGCAGGCCATCGACAAGGCGGGCTATACGGCCGGTGAACAGATCGCGCTGGGCCTGGACTGCGCCGCCAGCGAGTTCTACAAGGACGGCAAGTACGTGCTCGAAGGCGAAGGCGGCATCGCGCTGACGGCCGGGCAGTGGACCGACATGCTGGCCACCTGGGTCGACAAGTACCCGATCATCAGCATCGAAGACGGCATGGCCGAAGGCGACTGGGACGGCTGGAAGGTGCTCACCGAGCGCCTGGGCACCAAGGTGCAGCTGGTGGGCGACGACCTGTTCGTCACCAACACCAAGATCCTCAAGGAAGGCATCGACAAAGGCATTGGCAACTCGATCCTCATCAAGATCAACCAGATCGGCACGCTCACCGAAACGTTTGCCGCCATTGAAATGGCCAAGCGCGCGGGCTACACCGCCGTGATCAGCCACCGCTCGGGCGAAACCGAAGACAGCACCATCTCCGACATCGCGGTGGGCACCAACGCCGGCCAGATCAAGACCGGCTCGCTCTCCCGCTCCGACCGCATGGCCAAGTACAACCAGCTGCTGCGCATCGAGGAAGACCTGGGCGAAGTGGCGGTGTACCCGGGTCGTGCTGCCTTCTACAACCTCAGGTAATGGAACACCCCCGCGCCGCCTTTGGCGTCGCCCCCTCAAGGGGGCGCACCCGTGGCCCGGCAAAACCGGTGCCCTGGACGGGCCATTTCCGTCGGCGCGGGTCCTGTGCATGCGAGCGGGCGAGTCCGCTTTGGCCATCGGCGGCTTTGGCTGCGTTGACCATCTGAAGTCATGGCACACCGCTTCATTCCCGGCCTGCTGATTGCGCTGCTGCTGGTGGTTCACGCGCAACTCTGGTTCGGCCGGGGCAGCGTTCCGAGTGTGGCCAGCCTGAAGCAACAGGTCCAGCAGCAGCAGGCGGCCAATGCGGTCGCGCGGCTGCGCAACGACCAGATCGCCAATGAGGTGCGCGACCTGCAGGAAGGTTTGGGCATGGTCGAGGAACTTGCGCGGCAGGAACTGGGCATGGTCCGACCCAACGAAGTTTTCGTGCAGTTTGCGCAACGCGCCCCGTGAGCCTGATCGTCAGCCTGGTGGGAGGGGAGTCCACCGGCAAGACCACGCTGGCCAATGCACTGGTCGGCCATCTTCTCCAGAATACCCGCTTGAGGGCAGCGCTGGTGCCCGAGCACCTGAGGCACTGGTGCGAAGCCCACGCGCGCGCACCCCAGGCACACGAACAGGCCGCGCTGGCACAACAGCAAGCGGCGTTGATCGCCGAGGCTGCCGGCATGCCGGTTGATGTTGTGGTGTCCGACACCTCGGCTCTCATGGTGGCGGCATACAGCGAACAATACTTTGCCGACACCAGCCTGCTGCCGGCCGCACTCGCGCAGCAGAAGGGCTACGGCCTCACGCTGCTCATGGGGCTGGACGTTCCGTGGATGGCCGACGGGCTGTTCCGGGACAGCCCGCAAGCCCGAGAAACCACCGACGCCCTCCTGCGCAGAGCCCTGCAAACGGCTGCCATTCCCTTTCAGACGCTGTACGGAACACCCGTGCAACGCCTGGAGCAGGCACTGGCCCTGGTGGGTGCCCGACTGGGACAGAGCCTGACGGCAACGCGCCCTGAACTGAGCGAGGGCCGCGTGCCCTGGCAATGCGATGCCTGCAGCGACCCGGACTGCGAGCACCGGCTGTTCACGGCACTGCTGAAGAACGGGGCGGCCCCCCGATCGCGCTGAAGTCGGGCGGCGAGCCCGGTCAGTGCATCCCGCTGGACGGTGGTGGCTGGGTGGCCGGCTGCAGAAACACCTGCGCCGCGTCCACCGGGTCGAACGGATACTTGGCGCCGCAGAATTCGCAGCCCACCTCCACCTGGCCCTGTTCGGCCAGGATGGATTCGATCTCTTCCTTGCCCAGACTGCGCAGCATGTTGCTCACGCGGTCGCGCGAACAGGTGCAGGCAAAGCGCGGACCCTCGTCACCGAGTTGCGGATCAAAGCGGCGCACGTCTTCCTCCCAGAACAGGCGCCGCAGGATGGTGTCGGCGTCCAGCTCCAGCAGCTCCTCGCGCTTGAGGCTGGCGGCCAGGATGGCGATGCGGTTGTAGTCCTCGTTCTGGCCGATCTGGTCTTCGTCGCGGCGCACCACGCCGCTGCCAGCCAGGTTGCCCTCTCCCTGCAGCGGCAGGCGCTGGATCAGCAGCCCGGCGGCCACCTTGTCGTTGGCGGCGAGCACCAGCTTCGTGTCGAGCTGCTCGCTCTGCAGCATGTAGTGCTCAATGATGTCACTGAGCTTTTCCAGCTTTTCACGCCGGTCGCCAAACAGCGGCACCACGCCCTGATAGGGCTGATGACCGGGCTGGCGGTTGCGCGGATCGAGCGTGATGGCGCAACAGCCGTCGTTGTTCACGTTGACCATGTGCGAGAGCGGTGCACCCTGGGCCACCTCCCCCGCCACGGTGGCGGTGGCGCGCAGGCTCAGGTCGCTCTGCACCTCGGCCACGGCCAGCTTGACCGGACCGTCCCCCATGATCTGCAGGATCAGCGCACCGTCGAACTGGATATTGGCCTGCATGAGCGTGGCCGCGGCGGTCATTTCGCCCAGCAGCTCCTTGACCGCTGCCGGGTATCCACCGGCCTGCTCGCGCCGGTGCAGGATGTCCTGCCAGGCGTCGGTCAGGCGGACCAGCATGCCGCGCACCGGCAAGCCTTCAAACATGAATTTGTGGAGTTCGGACACGCGGGAGAGCTTTCAGGGTTGCAGGAACGAAGGCGGGCAGATCGGGCTCAACCGATGCTTTTCAAGCCCGCGCGGTAGCGGCGTGCGTTGTCCACGTAATGGCTGGCGCTGCGGCGCAGACCTTCCACCTGTTCGGGCGTGAGCTGTTTCACCACGCGGGCCGGGCTGCCCATGATCACGCTGCCATCGGGGAACGCCTTGCCTTCCGTCACCAGCGAACCGGCGCCCACCAGACAGTGCCTGCCGATGGTGGCACCGTTGAGCACCGTGGCACCGATGCCGATCAGGGATTCATCGCCAATGGTGCAACCGTGCAGCATCACCATGTGGCCCACCGTGACGCGCTCGCCCACCACCAGCGGATAACCGACATCGGCATGCAGCACGCACCCGTCCTGCACATTGCTGCCGCGCCCGATGGTGATGGTTTCGGTGTCGCCGCGCAGGGTGGCGCCAAACCACACGCTGCAGTCTTCGGCCAGTTCCACGTTGCCCATGACCTGCGCGTTGTCGGCCACCCAGGCCGATGCGGCGACGCGGGGGGCTATGCCGTCGAGTTCGTACAGGGCCATGGGCGTTCTCCGGTTGGGCAATGCGGTGAAACCTAGAATTGTAGGGATGCATGCTCCTGCCACTTCCCTTGAAGCGGATTCGCCCGATCTGCGACTGCTGGCATTGCAGGCGCTGTGTGTGTCAGATCCGGTTGAGAAAGTGGCCCGGACGCACGCGCTGTGGACGCGGCTGCACGCGGGTTCGGCCCCAGTGGATGCATCGGTGCGCCTGACCGCTCCAGCCGACGCACCGCTGCCTGGACGGCCCAGCCTGCCTGCGCTGGTTGCACCCACGGAGGTACCGCACCGCTCGCCCTTCACGCCAGACGGGCTCGCCGCCCTGCTGCACGCGGTCACCCACATCGAATTCAACGCGATCAACCTCGCGCTGGATGCCGTCTGGCGGTTCCCCGACCTGCCACCGGCCTACTACGCCGACTGGCTGCGCGTGGCCGACGAAGAAGCCACGCATTTCACGCTGCTGCACACGCTGCTGCACGACATGGGGTACCGCTACGGCGACTTCCCCGCCCACGACGGGCTGTGGGAGATGTGCGTGAAAACCCAGGCCGACGTGACCGCACGCATGGCGCTGGTGCCGCGCACGCTGGAAGCGCGCGGCCTGGATGCCACACCGCCCATGCAGGCCCGCCTGCGCAAGGTCGGCACGCCACACGCGCGGCGCGCGGTCGACATCCTGCAGGTGATCCTGCGCGATGAAATCGGCCATGTGGCCGTGGGCAACCGCTGGTACGCATGGCTGTGCCCCGCGCGCCCCGCCTGAAGCCCCCGTTCAACGCGGAGGCGCGGCGCGCTGCCGGTTTCACCGCTGCCGAAATGGAAGCGCTTGCGCATCAGCCCCCGCCCGACCACTCGGGCACACCGCACCCGGTCACCTGAAACAAGGACCGGTTTTCAGGGAATACCCTCAAGAAGCCGCAGCGCGTGCCGATATAGAGCCACAGGCAAAAAGCCCAGGATGGTCCGATGGCGCTGCAGATGATTCACCTGGACGGGTACCTCGGACAAGCGTTCGACAACATTCCCGTGGCCATGATCGTGGTGAACGCGCAGGGCGTGATCGTCCGCATGAACCGCCTGGCCGAAAGCATTTTCGGCTACACGGCCGCCGAACTGGTGGGCCAACCGGTGGAGAAGCTGATTCCCGCGCGCTACCACGCCCGGCATGCCGGCTACCGGCAGGGATTCATG
>JALORL010000200.1 GCA_025458915.1 Hydrogenophaga sp. | reverse complement strand
GGCCAACACGTCTGCAACACCGCATCACGCTTCGGCACAGACACACTCCCCTGCCAGCCATCTGGCCCCTGAAATCCACCAGCACTGGGCACTGGCCCAGCAGCGGCTCTCACCCGCCCTGCGCGAGCAGGGTCACACCCAACCCCAGATCGACAGCGTTTGCGCGGCGGCGGCCTGCAACGCGCAGCAACACGCCAGGCTGGGCGACCCCACCCACTTCATGCTCAGCAAGGACGGGAAGCTCGTGGGCGTGATGTACGGCCATGTGGGGGTGCGTGACTTTGCCGTACAGGAGGCGCTGCGCCACAGCCCGCAGGAACACCTGCAACAGGCTCAAGCCATGCACCAGGAACACAGCCAACGAACTGCCCGTGTCGCCGAGCACCCAACCCAGAGCATTGGTGCTCCGGTGCTGGGGTAAGGCGGAACATCACGCCGATTCAGGCAGATGCCGCCCGGTGCTTGAAGCTTTTTTGTCTCGCCACCCATGTCAAGCCCAGCGCTTTTGACGGCGAGTCAGCGTTTCCATCAAAACCTCTGGACAAGCTCTTTCGCTGATCATGGCTCCAAGAGGGCAGCCCAGTCGGTATGACGCCAGAGCGGCTCAAAGCACCCCACTCCTCAAAGCCTGCAAATCCAGCACCCGCAACCCCCCGTACTCCACCCGGATCCTAGGCCAGTTCCTGCTGCGTGATGCGCAGGATGCCGCCGACATTGGGCGAGAGCAGCGGGTGGAACAGCGCGGCCAGGTTGCGCGCCACGCGCAGGTCCGGGCTGCTGATGCGGTCGATTTCGCGCGCGGCGATGAACTGGCCCAGGCGCTCGTTGAGCTGGTGCATCACGAACCGGTTGAAACCCAGCGAGTGGTCGAGCAGCCAGTCGAAAGTCTCCACCGGCAAGCCTGCCACGCGGCTCTTGCGCAGCGCCTGGATGTTGTAGCGGTACTGCTCGTGCTTGAGCACCGTGCCTTCGCCGAACCAGCCGCCGGGGGCCACCCCGGTGAAGGTGATGACCGGGCCCTGCGAATCGTCGTTGCTCATCTTCAGCAGGCCGTCCACCAGCCCGAACCAGTAGGTCACCGGGCGGCCGATGCGGCAGATGTAGTCGCCCGCCTGGGCCTCGGTGACCACCAGGTCGCCCAGGGCGCGTTCGCGCTCGGCTTCGGTGAGGCGGGACAGCCAGGGAATCTCGGCCAGCTCGCGTTCGGTGGCGGGTCTGGCGCGCGCGCGCAGGGTGCGCAGGGAAGGAGAAGCGGGGTGCATGGGGTTGGCCCTTACGGGAAAGTCCTAGGCAGAAAAGCCTTGAATTGTCGTCGTACGGACAACACAACGTCAAACACAGGCCTACCATGCACGGCAGAACAAACACCGCCGACCGGCCCGCAATGCCACGGTGGTCTGGCCCACGGGCCAGGACACAGGAGTCAACGCATGCAGACCACGTTTCCCCGCCTGTTGATCGAACACGCGCACAAGCGCCCCGACGCACCGGCCATGCGCGAGAAGGAATACGGCATCTGGCAGACCACCACCTGGGCCCAGATGGCCAAGCTGGTGGAGGCCATTGCCTGCGGTCTGCACCAGGCCGGCCTGCAGCGCGGTGAGCACATGGTGGTGATCGGTGCGAACCGCCCCCGCCTGTACGCGACCATGCTGGCGGCGCAGTCCATCGGCGCGATTCCGGTGCCGCTCTACCAGGACGCCGTGGGTGCCGAATGCGTGTTCCCCATCAACAACGCCGAGGTGCGCTTCGCCGTGGTGGAGGACCAGGAACAGGTCGACAAGATGCTGGAGATCCGCGAGCGCTGCCCGCAACTCAGTCACATCTATTACGACGACCCCCGTGGCCTGCGCAACTACGACCAGCCGGGCCTGGGTTCGCTGGAGGAACTGATCGCCGCCGGCGAGGCGTTTGCCAAGCTGCACCCGCAGGTGTTCCGCGAACAGGTGGAACTGGGCCAGCCCGACGACGTGGCCGCCATGTTCTTCACCAGCGGCACCACCGGCAATCCCAAGGGCGTGGTGCACACCCACAACACCCTCATCGACCGTGGCTCGGTGGGAGCGCGTTTCGACAAGCTGACCCCGCAGGACGAGGTGCTGGCCTACCTGCCGCCGGCCTGGATCGGGCAGAACATCTTCAGCTACGCGCAGTGGCTGGTGGCCGGCTACGTGGTGAACTGCCCCGAGTCGGGCGCCACCGTCACCATCGACCTCAAGGAAGTGGGCCCCACCTACTACTTCGCGCCGCCGCGTGTGTTTGAAGGCCTGCTCACCAGCGTGATGATCCGCATGGAAGACGCCGGCCTGCTCAAGCGCAAGATGTTCCACCACTTCATGGACCTGGCGCGCCGCGTGGGCCCGGACAAGCTCGACGGCAAGCCGCTGGGCTTCATGGATTCGCTGCAATACGGCCTGGGCAACCTGCTGGTGTACGGCCCGCTGCGCAACAGCCTGGGCTTCAGCCGCGTGCGGGTAGCCTACACCGCCGGTGAGGCCATCGGCCCCGACCTGTTCAGCTTCTACCGCTCCATCGGCATCAACCTGAAGCAGCTCTATGGCTCCACCGAAACCGCCGTGTTCGTGTGCCTGCAGCCCGACAACGAGGCCCGCGCCGACACCGTGGGCGTGCCCTGCGAAGGCGTGGAGATCAAGCTCAGCGAAAGCGGCGAGATTCTGGTGAAGTCGCCCGGCCTGCTCAAGGGCTACTACAAGAACCCGGAGGCCACGGCCGAGGTGCTCACCGCCGACGGCTGGTACCACACCAGCGACGCCGGCTTCATCGACGCTTCCGGCCACCTCAAGATCATCGACCGCGTGAAAGACGTGGGCCGGCTCATGGGCGGCGCCCACGACGGTGCGATGTTCGCGCCCAAGTACGTGGAGAACAAGCTCAAGTTCTTCTCGCACATCAAGGAAGCCGTGGCGTTTGGCGACAAGCGCGAGAAGGTGTGCGTGATGGTCAACATCGACTTCGAAGCCGTGGGCAACTGGGCCGAGCGCCGCAACCTGCCCTACGCCGGCTACACCGACCTGGCGCAGAAGCCCGAGGTGTACGAACTCATTCGAGAGTGCGTGGAGAAGGTCAACGCCGACCTCAGCCGCGACGAACTGCTGGCCGGCAGCCAGATCAGCCGCTTCCTGGTGCTGCACAAGGAACTCGACGCCGACGACGGCGAGCTCACGCGCACCAACAAGGTCCGCCGCGGCTTCATTGGCGACAAGTACGGCGTGCTGGTGGAGGCCCTGTACGGTGGCAAGGCGGAGCAGTACATCGAGACCCAGGTGAAGTTCGAGGATGGCCGCACCGGATCGGTGAGCGCCACGCTCAAGGTGGGCGACGCCAAGACCTTCGCCCCTGTGAAGGCAGCAGCATGAACCACAACACCGTTCGGGCCGAGCCCGCATTTCCGATCATCCTGAGCTTGTCGAAGGAAGCCCTTCGTACAGACATTTCGCGAGCGCTTCGACAGGCTCAGTGCGAACGGAGTCTTCCATGAGCAAAAAAATCGGCGACGTCATCCTCGACGTCCAGAACATCAGCCTGCGCTTCGGCGGCGTCAAGGCGCTCACCGACATCTCCTTCAACGTCAAGGAGCATGAGGTGCGCGCGATCATCGGCCCCAACGGCGCCGGCAAGAGCTCCATGCTCAACTGCATCAACGGCGTGTACCAGCCGCAGGAGGGCTCCATCACCTTCCGTGGCAAGACCTTCAAGCACATGAACAGCCGCCAGGTGGCGGAGATGGGCATCGCGCGCACCTTCCAGAACCTGGCGCTGTTCAAGGGCATGAGCGTGATCGACAACATCATGACTGGCCGCAACCTGCGCATCAAGAGCAACCTGTTCCTGCAGGCGCTGCGCATCGGCCCGGCGCAACGGGAAGAGGAAGAGCACCGCGAGCACGTGGAGCGCATCATCGACTTCCTGGAGATCCAGGCCTACCGCAAGACTCCGGTGGGCCAACTGCCCTACGGCCTGCAAAAGCGCGTGGACCTGGGCCGCGCCCTGGCCATGGAGCCGCAGATGCTGCTGCTCGACGAACCCATGGCCGGCATGAACCTGGAAGAGAAGCAGGACATGAGCCGCTTCATCCTGGACGTGAACGACGAGTTCGGTACCACCATCGTGCTGATCGAACACGACATGGGCGTGGTGATGGACATCTCCGACCGCGTGGTGGTGCTCGACTACGGCAAGAAGATCGGCGACGGCACGCCCGACGAAGTGCGCAACAACGAAGAAGTCATCAGCGCCTATCTCGGTACCAGCCACTGACATGAATCCAAACACCGTTCGGGCTGAGCTTGTCGAAGCCCTTCCCACCAACACCTCCAGAGCCCTTCGACAGGCTCAGGGCGAACGGCACTAAAGGCACTCGCTATGGCTTTTTTCATTGAAGCATTGATCGGCGGCCTCATGGCCGGCATGCTGTATTCCCTGGTGGCGCTGGGCTTCGTGCTCATCTTCAAGGCCTCCGGCGTCTTCAACTTCGCGCAGGGCGCCATGGTGCTGTTCGCAGCCCTGGCCATGGCGCGCTTTGCCGAATGGGTGCCGGGCTGGCTGGGCATCGAGGACAAGTTTCTCGGCAACCTGATCGCCTTCATCCTCGCTGGCGCGCTCATGTTCGTGCTGGCCTGGCTGATCGAACGGCTGGTGCTGCGCCACCTGGTGAACCAGGAAGGCGTGACGCTGCTGATGGCCACCCTGGGCATCACCTACTTCCTCGACGGCCTGGGCCAGACCATCTTCGGCTCGGACATCTACCAGATCGACGTGGGCATGCCCAAGGACCCGATCTTCCTGTTCGAAGGCATCTTCGAAGGCGGTGTGCTAGTCAACCTGGAAGACGTGTACGCCGCCTGCGTGGCCGCGCTGCTGGTGATGGTGCTGTCGCTGTTCTTCCAGAAAACCGGTACCGGCCGCGCCCTGCGCGCCGTGGCCGACGACCACCAGGCAGCCCAGTCCATCGGCATTCCGCTCAACCGCATCTGGGTGATCGTGTGGTTCGTGGCCGGCATCACCGCGCTGGTGGCGGGTGTGATCTGGGGCTCCAAGCTGGGCGTGCAGTTCTCGCTCACCACCGTGGCCCTGCGCGCCCTGCCGGTGATCATCCTGGGCGGCCTGACTTCGGTGCCCGGCGCCATCATCGGCGGCCTGATCATCGGCGTGGGCGAGAAGCTCTCCGAGGTGTACCTGGGCCCGTACGTGGGCGGTGGCATCGAGATCTGGTTTGCGTATGT